>JAHWJK010000003.1:0-4638 GCA_019348445.1 Actinomycetota bacterium
GGGGCGGTAGCTCAATAGGTAGAGCGCCTGCTTTGCAAGCAGGAGGTCGTCGGTTCGATTCCGATCCGCTCCACGTGGGTTACATCGGAGGCGGACTCGTCGGCATCCTGCTCCTGGCGCTGTGGGCCTATTGCATCTTCGATGTCATCTCCACCGACGAGGCGCTCATGCGGAACATGCCGAAGATCCTGTGGCTGGTCGTCGTGATCGTTATCCCGACGGTCGGCTCGGTAGCGTGGCTGCTCCTCGGTCGTCCCGAGGGCGCCGGTCTTCGCCCGGGCGACACATCGACCTACAGGACCCCCCGTCCTCGGTTGAACCCGGCGCCGCGTGCCCCCGACGACGACCCCGCGTTCCTAGCGCGCCTCGATGACGAGACGAAACGTCTCAAGGCGTGGGAAGACGATCTCAAGCGCCGCGAAGACGATCTGCGTCGGCGCGATGAGGGCGAGGACTCGTCCTAGGACAGGACTCCTCCGGCACCCGTCGAACCTTTGAATTGGGACAAATCGATCAGCAGGGGGAATCCAATTGACTAAGGCAGTGCGCCTGATCCTTTGCGTTGCGATGCTCGCGGTGTCGCTCGCAGCCGTCGCTCGGGCGGAAACCACGACCAAACTCCAGGACGACGCCCCGCCGGGGAGCTTCGAGCTTGTCGGCCACGACCCGCTCATGAATCGCGGGATGAACGCCGCGCTCGCGGTGCGCGGTGATTACGCGTACGTCGGGAGCCGCACCGACGGTAAGGAAGACAACGCGAACAACGCCGGTGTACTCGTGGTGAGCGTCAAGGATCCCGCGAAGCCCGAGGTCGTGCACCAGATCGGGCCACCGCACGAGGGCAACACTGGTGAGACATCGCGCGAGATGCGTATCTGGCAGAGCAAGAACATCTTGATCGTCATGAACCTGTTCTCGAACTGCAGCGAGCTCATCCACGGGTGCACGCCGGCGAGCGGTGACGACAACTTCCGCTTCTACGACATCTCCGGCAAGAAAGCGGCCGAGCCGAAGTTCATGTCGGAATACGTGCCGTCCGAGAACCCACACGAGTTCTACCTGTGGGAAGACCCGAAGAACCCGAAGCGCGCGCTGATGTTCATGTCCACTCCCGGAGGCAACCAGCAGGCTCTCGTTGCGGACATCTCCGCGGTTCCGTCGGGCGGCAAGGTGAAGGAACTGGCGAAATGGTCCGCTTTGATCCCGGGGTCGGGAGACAACAGGTTGCACTCGATGGCCGTCACGCCCGACGGCAAGGTCGGCCACATGTCCTACCTTCAGGGCGGGTTCTTCCTCACCGATACGTCCGACTTCGCGGCGAACCGCTCGAACCCGAAGATCAAGGAGCTCACACCGATCGACAAACGCGTTCACTGGGGCGGGCCGGGAGCGCACAGTGGCGTGCCGATGATCGGGAAGCCGTATGCCTTGACGAGTGACGAGGTCTACGGCGAGGCGTTGGCAGCTCTCGGGCACGGGTGTCCGTGGGGATGGGTGCGCACCGTCAACATCAAGAACCCGAAGGACCTGAAGGTCGCGGCCGAGTACAAGCTGCTTCCCTACAACGATCCTTCGTACTGCCAGACCTCCGACCCGAAGCCCAGTTCGAGCTATTCGTCGCACAACCCGACGCTGACGAAGAACCTCGCTCTCGTCTCGTGGCACTCGGGCGGTCTTCAGGCGATCGACATCTCGAATCCTGAGAAACCGACGCAGGCTGCGGAGTTCCTGCCCGCACCGTTGCCGGCAGTGCTACAAGAGGATCCCGCGCTGAGCGCCGGTCAGGACAAGGTCGTCGTGTGGAGCTTCCCGATCATCGAGGACGGGTTGGTCTACGTCACCGACATCCGCAACGGTCTCTACATCCTGAAGTACAAGGGCCCGTTCGCCTCCGAGATCTCGACTCTCGATTTCCTCGAAGGCAACTCGAATCTCGGCGATGCGATGCGCTTGTGGAGCGGTGGCGGCGGTGGCGGCGGTGGCTCGACGAGCACGGGCGGCACCAAGCGCGGCTGCACGATCGTCGGTAAGCGGCGTGGGGACATCCTCCGTGGAACCGATGGTGCCGACATCATCTGCGGTCGCGGTGGGCGAGATGTCATCACGGGTGCGCGCGGCAACGACATCATCCGTGGCGGCCCCGGGAACGACAAGCTCAAAGGAAATCGCGGTCGCGACCGCATCTTTGGTGGACGAGGCCGCGACGTCTGCTTCGGTGGGCCCGGTCGGGACCGGATCCGTAGCTGCAAAGGTTCCGACTAACAGATAGAACAAAAGGCCCCCGGTGATACCGGGGGCCTTCTTTCTTTTTGAGCACGCCCGCCTGAAACAGGGGGCAGATGTTTAGAAAGAACGGGGGGCCTAGTACTCGACTTCGATGCCTTCGGCTGCTTTCGGCATCGCGTTGAAGACACCCTGTAGCTGCATGAGCTTCATCATGTTGCCGGAGATCTTCAGCTTCCCCTGCATGAACGCGTTCTGAGCGTTGAGCTCCTGCTTCACGATCGCGACCGCCGTTTCGTAGTTCTGCGTGATCGTCGCCTCGGCGTCGGCGGCCTCGCCGAGACCTACCTGGGCCTGGCCCCCGTCGAGCTTGAAGTAGTACTTGACTTCGCCATCGGGGGCATCCGTGACGACCTGCTGCAGCGTCACCTGCTGGCCGCTCGCGGCCTGCTTGAACTCGTCTGAGGAGTTCAACGCTTCGGTCATCGTCTGCGCCCATTCCTCTGTCAGGAACTTCACGGCCATGGGTCGGTCCTCCTTGATCTTGATCAGCTCGTTTCGCGCTGCGTCACCATAAAGGACGACTAGGTTCGCCCGGTGAGCCTTAACCCTCTCGATATCGAGGCGCGGGACGCGGCAACCTTGGCGATCCTTCGCGACGGCCCCGACGGCCTGGAGATCCTCGTGACGGTCCGTCCTCGGTCGTTGCGTTTCATGGGCGGCGCAACGGTCTTTCCGGGCGGAGCGGTGTCGTCGTCGGACGCCGACGATCGGTGGGAGCGGGCGTCCACGCTGTCACGTTCGGACGCGGCCGCACTGACGAATGAGCCCGAGGAACGGGCGCTTGGGTATTTCGTCTGTGCATTGCGCGAGTCGTTCGAAGAAGTCGGCTTCATCGTGGGTGCCGGCGACCTTCCGCTCGATCGCCGCGAAGCAGAGCATGGGTCGGATTTCCTAGACGCGTGTCTCGAACGCGGTGCCGTCCTGTCCCTGCACGAGCTCGTCTTCGCGGGTAGATGGGTGACGCCGCAGGGCGCGCCCGTTCGATTCGACACGCGGTTCTTCTGTGTCCGGGCTCCGGCGGGATGGGAGCCGCGCCCCGATCCGCGCGAGGTGGAATCGGCGGGATGGGTGACGCCGACTGCCGCCCTCGAAGATCTCGCGCGCGGCGACGCGCTGATGGCGCCGCCGACCGTCGAGATGTTGCAGTTGCTCGCGAAACACGACGACGTGCAGAGCGTGCTCGATGACATCGGCTCGGAAGCACTTACCGGTGCAGGCAACCTGATATCGGTTCGACTGTCGCCTCTCGTTCATGTGGTTCTGGCGCCGAACCCCGGCATCATGACCGGGCCCGGTACGAACACCTACATCGTCGGAGGCGGTCCGACCGTCGTGATCGATCCTGCCGTCGACGACGGGGAGTACGTCGACGAGGTCGTGGAACGCGCCGGTGACGTCGCGGCGATCCTCGTCACGCACAGACATTCAGATCATGTCGGCGGCGCGGCCGCGATCAGCGCGCGCACTGGAGCGCCGGTGCGCGCGTTCGGACCGGATAAGGCCGGTGATGCCGATGTCGTGCCGGTCGTCGACGGCGAGGTGGTCGAAGCCGGCGGCGCGTCACTCGTGACGCTTCATCTGCCGGGACATGCCGCGGATCATGTGTGCTGGTGGATGAAGGGCGCGGCAACGTTGTTCGCGGGCGACAACGTCCTCGGCGAAGGCACCGCCGTCATCGCTCCTCCGGACGGCAACATGGCCGACTACCTCCGGTCTCTCCACCGGCTGCTCGATCTGCACATCGATCGCATCTATCCCGGGCATTTCCGGTGGCTAGACGGGGGCAGGCAGGTGATCCAGGGATACATAGATCACCGGGCCGAGCGAGAGAGAAAGATCCTCGGCGCGCTCACCGCACGAGGATCGACGGTGGAAGACATCGTGAGCCGCGCGTACGCCGATACACCTCGACATCTGCATCCGATCGCGGCGTATTCCGCGCGTGCCCACCTGGAGATGCTCCAAGAACAAGGAAAGGTGCAGCGACGAAAGGACCTTTGGACTCTCTCCGACGTTCAATAATGTGAACAACGCGAATCCGCCGATGAACGCCGCCGGGAACGGGGCCAGGATGTCGAAGGACCGGAGTTCGGTCGAAAGAGGTAGCTGGCGCTGGTCGGCCCACGTCGCCGAGCTGATGGCGTGGGCGACGGTTGCACTCATCTTCTTGGCGTTGCAGACCGCCGGTATCCCCGAGACGACGTACGAGCGCGCCTTGGGGGTGCTCGCCGGGCTGGGTGTGTGGCTCGTCGTGTTCTTCCACCTCTTGCTGTTCCGGCAGGGCGGCGTCCCGTGGGTGGCGTGGACCGGCGTCATCGCTCATCTCGGGTTCGCGACCGCGATCTACTGGCT
>JAHWJK010000003.1:4738-9799 GCA_019348445.1 Actinomycetota bacterium
GATCCGGCTGCGCTCCTCGAAGAGATGAACGCGCACTTGCTCCCGCAATCGAGCTCCGAACGGTTCGTGCGGTTACTCATCTGCGTGCTCGATCCCGAGCGCGCCGTGCTGACCTACTCGAACGCGGGCCACGTCCCCCCGGTGCTCTTTCGCGCCAAGGGCGGCGACGTCGATTGGCTGGAGGAGGGGGGTCTCGTCCTCGGGGTGGAGAGCCATGCCACGTACAAGTCCGGGCGCCTCGAGCTCGATCCCGGCGACATGCTGGTCATGTACACCGACGGCGTTACCGAAGCATCTCGAGGAGGTCGGCCCTTCGGCCAGGGCAAGTTCAGGGACCTCATCGAGCTCTACGGGGTCGGGACCCCCGGCGAGCTGGCGCAGGCGTTGCGGCGCTCCGTCGAAGCATGGGTCGCGACCGATCCCGACAAACCCGTCGCCGAAGGCACCCTCGGCGAACTCCGCGACGACATCGCGATCCTCGTTTCCCAGGTCGCTCTCGACCGAACGCTCGGCGAGCCTGCGCGCGAGTTGGTCCTCCCGAACGAACCGGCGCGTGTCTCGGAGGTAAGGGCGTTCGTGTCGTCGTTCCTCACCGATCTACGCGCCCCCGTCGACGTCTCAACCGAGATCCTGTTGGCGGTCGGAGAAGCTGCCGCGAACGCGAACCGGCACGGTCGCCGCGTCGAAGGGCGCGGCGAGATCCGCGTCTATTGCGCGCTCGAAGGGCCCAGCGTCACGATCACTATCGCGGACGATGGTGGTGGCTTCGAACCGGCCGACATCGATGCCGCCACGCTGCCCGACAAGTTCGCGTCCGGAGGACGAGGGCTCTTCTTGATGAGGCAGCTCATGGACGAGGTCGAGTTCGAATCCACTGATGTCGGGACCACGGTGACGATGTATCGAAAGATCACCGCGCCGAAACTCGAGGAAGAGCCGTAGAATTGACCGCCCGGTCAAGAAATCACTGAAGGAGATGATCCGATGACGCGCGAAGCCGTGATCGTCGAGGCAGTCCGGACTCCCCTCGGCAAGCGGAACGGAAAGCTGAAGGACTGGCATCCGGTCGACCTCCTCGCGGAGGTCCTGAACGAGACCATCGCCCGGTCGAACATCGATGCTTCGAAGGTCGACGACGTGATCTGCGGCTGCGTCTCTCAAGTGGGGGAGCAATCGCTCAACGTCGGCCGCAATGCATGGCTGGCGGCGGGTCTGCCCGAGGAGGTACCCGCGACGACCGTCGACCGGCAGTGCGGATCGTCGCAGCAGGCGGCTCACTTCGCCGCGCAAGGTGTGATCGCGGGTGCCTACGACGTCGCGATCGCATGCGGCGTCGAGAACATGACGCGCGTACCGATGGGTTCGAGCATCCAGTCCGGCGGGTTCCCGTTCAGCGACAGGTTGATGTCTCGCTACGAAGGCGGCTTGGTTCAGCAAGGCATCTCGGCCGAGATAATCGCCGACAAGTGGGGGATCGGCCGTCAGGAGTCCGACGAGTTCGGGGCCCGCTCCCACGAACGCGCGGGAGAAGCAACCTCCACTGGAGCATTCAAGAACGAGATCTTCCCGATCAAGGTCGAGACCGACAACGGCACCGAGCTGTTCGAGAACGACGAGGGCATCCGCACGCCGAACCTAGAGAAGATGAGCCAGCTCCCGCCGGCATTCAAAGAGGACGGGATCGTCACGGCCGGTAACTCGTCGCAGATCACCGATGGTGCTGCTGCTCTTCTCATCACGACACCCGAAAAAGCGCAAGAGCTCGGGCTGCGTCCGCGAGCGCGCTTCCACTCGTTCGCACTTGCCGGAACCGACCCGATCTCGATGCTCACGGGTCCGATCCCCGCGACGCAGAAGGTGCTCCGGCGTGGCGGGATCGATCTGAAGGACATCGACCTCGTCGAGATCAACGAAGCGTTCGCCACGGTCTGCCTCGCGTGGAAGAAAGAGCTCGGCATCGACGATCGCTGGTTCGACGAGCACGTGAACGTCAACGGCGGGGCGATCGCACTGGGGCATCCCTTGGGTGCTTCCGGCGCGCGTCTGATGACGACGCTTCTGCACGCGCTGGAGCAGCGAGGTGGTCGTTACGGGCTGCAGACGATGTGCGAAGGCGGCGGGCTCGCCAACGCGACCATCATCGAGGTGCTCGGCTAAACCGGCTTCAGCGGCGGTTTACCGCCGACCGGCACGAGATCCATCTTCTCGCGGCAGTGGGTCGGTGCCTTGTCGTTGGTCGCGACGATCACTTTCAGCTCGAGGCCGCACACGCTGCAGACATAGCGCAGGTCGGCGCCGGTCAGTTCTTCGGCCTCCGCGTCGGGAGGCGAGTTCCCCGCGCTCCTGAAATAACCGATCCCGACCGCGAGCACGGGGGCCGCGACGGCGAACGCGATAGCCGCGCGCCAGAACCCGAAGAACGGTCCCACCCCGGCGACGAAGATCACGCCGGCGACGAGATAGGCAACGACGCGTCCCGAGCGGGGACGCGGCTTATCCACAGCTAGCTCCACAGGGGTGGATAAACGACAACCTTGTGATTCACCTGCTCGCGGGGGCCGGCTCCGGACCCGCCTAGTGCCACTGCGTGGCGACCACGAAGCTGACCGTGATCAGACCGAGGCCAACCCACAGCTGAGCCGGCCTCGTCCCGCCCGGGAGCACGCCTAGGTAGTGGCTGATGATGACGCCGACCCCGCTGAGGATCAGGATGAAGAACAATGCTCCGACCCAGGGCGGCGACTGCTTCGGCTTGGGCTTCGGAGGCGGCTGGCGGTGGACTCTCTTGGAGCGGCTCTTGGGCATGGCTGCAGATAGTAGCGGCCCCGCCCGATAATCGAAGTGGAATGACGATCCTTCGGACGTTCGGGAAGCTGCTCATCTCGCTCGGTGTGGGCGTGCTTCTCTTCGTCGCGTACGTGATCTGGGGAACGAACTTCTATACGGGCCAGGCCCAGAATGACCTCGCCGAGGAGTTCGACCGGGCTCCTATAGCGGGGTCGGCGACGAAGGGGCGGCCTCCCAAGAACTTTACGCCGGGACACGGCGCTGCGGTCTTTCGCATCCTGATCCCGAAGATCGATCTCAACGACGGCAAGGGCTACATCGTCGTGGAAGGCGTCGATGAAGAGGCGCTCAAGCTCGGTCCGGGTCATTACCCCGAGTGCAGACGCGACTTCCCCAAACCGCTGTGCACGAACTTCCCCGCGGCGTGGCCGGGCGAGAAGGGCCGCGTCATCCTCTCGGGCCATCGGACGACGTACAAGGCGCCGTTCATCGACACGGACAAGTTGAGTAAGGGCGACGAGATCATCGTCGAGACGAAGTGGGGGATCTTCACCTACGAGGTGTATCAACAGAAGGTGGTCGAACCGGAGGACTCGGCGATCGTCGTACAGAAGGACGACGTGCGCGAGCTCGTGCTGACGACATGCAATCCGAAGTTCTCCGCAGCACAAAGGTTGATCACGTTCGCACGACAAGTCGAGGCGGAGGCCGTATGAACGAAGAACGTGGCATCGTCGAGCCGAAACGCAGGTCGGTCGTGTCCAAGCTCCTCGAGCTTCTGTTCTGGGCCGCGATCGCGGTGATCACCGCGTGGGTTCTGATCGAGAACATCGAGCGGATCCTGCCTGCGAACAACTTCTGATCGATGCGTTTGCTTCTGATCGACAATTACGACTCGTTCGTCTACAACCTCGCGCAAGCATTCGGGTCGTTGGGAGCGGAGCCGATAGTCATCCGCAACGATGCGAGCCTCGACGAGCTCGAGGCTGTTGAGCCTGATGCGGTCGTGATCTCTCCGGGACCGGGCGATCCGGCCGACGCCGGTGTTTCGGTACCCGCCATTCAGCGATTCGCGTCGCGACTTCCCATCTTGGGGGTTTGTCTCGGCCATCAGTGCATAGGTGCCGCGTTCGGGGGCCGCATCGATCGTGCGGGGGTTGGGCCGGTCCACGGGAAGACTTCGGAGATCGACCACGACGGCACCGGCGTTTTCACCGGGCTTCCGGCCCCGTTGAGCGCGACGCGCTACCACTCACTTGCGATCGAGGAAGCGTCGTTCCCGCAGGAACTGCGGGTGACCGCGCGGAGCGACGACGGCATCGTGATGGGTGTCGTTCACCGTGAGCTACCGGTTGAAGGAGTTCAGTTCCATCCCGAGTCGGTACTGACGACCGACGGCCCCGCGCTGTTGGAGAACTTCGTGAAGTCGGTGCCGCGCTAGGCGTACAGCGCGCCGAAGAGGAGCGCGAGGAACTCGAACGGAGACCCTAACGACGCGCCACCTTCCTGTACGTAGAGGACCGCGTCGTCACCCGGCTCGACCTCGGTACCGGGGGATGGTTCCTGCTCGCACACCTGTCCGGGCGGCACCGCGTCTTCGCACAGCGTCTCTTCGATCGTGACGTCGAGGAGATACGGCTCGTCTTCGAGCATCGCCTTTGCGTCCTCGCCGTCCTGGCCCACGACGTTCGGCATCTCCTGCGCTTCGGGGCCCTCCGATACGAGGATGACGACGGTGTCTCCGGGCTCGGCCTCGGTTCCCGGCGCCGGTTCCTGCTCGATCACGAGTCCCTCGGCGGTATCGCTGGGCGCGGTGTTGACCTCGGCGACGAGCCCGGCCCGCTCGATCTCGGCGACCGCGGAGTCTTCCGATTGGTTGATCACATCGGGGACGAGCACCACCGGCGATGCCGCGACCTCGAGCTCGACCTTTGACCCGACGTCGACCTCCGTGCCCGCCGGCGGGCTCTGGTCGATGACGGTGTTGGGATCGGCGTCCTCGGTCTCCACTCGAGTGACATCTCCGACCTTGAGGCCTTCGGCCTCGATCGCTTCGGTCGCTTCCTTGAGCTTGAGGCCCTCGACCTCGGGAACCTCGACCTGTCTCACGCCGGACGAGACCGTGATCGTTACGGTCTCACCTTCCTCGAGCCTCTCTCCCGCGCTCGGCTCCTGCTTGAGGACCTGGCCCTCGTCTTTCTTGCTCGGGCGTTCCTCCACTGCGACGTCGAAGCCGGCGGTCTCGAGCTCCTCTGTCGCCTCTTCCTCCGACAT
>JAHWJK010000003.1:9899-23518 GCA_019348445.1 Actinomycetota bacterium
CCGGATTCTTCGCCAGCGCCTTCATGGTGATGGCATCCAGATCTTCCGGAACGTCTGGATTGATCGACGACGGCGGCTCTGGTGTCTCGCGCACGTGTTTGTAGGCAACAGCCAGAGGAGTGTCGCCGCTGAAAGGCGGACTACCCGTCAGCATCTCGTAGAGGACGCACCCCAGTGAGTACACATCGCTGCGCGCGTCGACCGGATTCCCTTGCGCTTGCTCGGGAGAGAGATATGCGGCCGTGCCGATGACCATTCCGGTTTGAGTCATCTGTTGTTCGGTGTCGCCACCGAGCGCGCGGACGATCCCGAAGTCGGTGACCTTCGTCTGGCCGGTCGACGTCATCATGATGTTGTTCGGCTTTATGTCGCGGTGAACGAGCCCGGCGTTGTGCGCGCGCTCGAGAGCTTTCGCCACGTCCGAAGCGATCTCTGCTGCACGTTCGGGAAGGAGCGGCGCCTCTTGAGCGATGACTTCGCCGAGCGACCGCCCGTCGATGTACTCCATGACGATGAAGTTCGTGGCGCCGTCGCTGCCGTAGTCGTAGAGCGAAACGATGTTCGGGTGGTTCAGGTTCGCCGCCGCCTGCGCCTCGCGGCGGAACCGCTCTACGAACGAGCGATCGGTCGAGAGTCGCTCGCTGAGCACCTTTACGGCGACCTCGCGACCGAGTAGCTCGTCGCGCGCGCGGTAGACCTCGGCCATGCCGCCGACGCCGACGCGCTCGATGACCGCGTACCGTCCTCCGTAGGTCTGGCTAGCCGCGCTCAATCTTTGTCCTTCTTCTTGTTCTTGGCATGTTCCGGGGGCCCGCGCTCTTTGTCGTCCCCTTCGGAGTCGTCGTCCGACTCCTCTTCTTCGTTGTTCTCGGAGGTGCTTACCCCGAGGGTAACCTCGTCGCCTTGTTCAACCACGGCACCGGGAGCCGGTTCTTGTTCGCAGATGTGGCCGACTTCCTGTTCGCACACTTCTGGTTCAAACTTCGGCTCCAGCCCCGCCTCTTGTAGTTCGGCTCCGGCTTCATCGGCGGGCCGACCCCGGTAATCGGCCAGAGCGAAGCCCGCAGTGGTTGGAGTGGCGTCGGGGCTTGCCGCGGCACGGTTGCGCTCGCGGATCGGCTCGGTCACCGTCGCGAGGCGATAAGCGAGGGCCGCGAGCGCGATCAGGAACAGTGCGCCGAATGCGAGGACGACGATTCGTCCAAGGCGGGTGGGGTCCCATCGCGGCGGATGGGTGAACGGCCACGTCGCGGCGGCAACACCCGGCGCGGTGATCTGGGCCGTCGGCGGGGGTGCTTCCTCGCCCGTTAGCGCCGCCGCGAATGCGTCGCCGTTGGCGAAGCGCTGATCGGGTTGTTTCGCCGTAGCCCGCGCGACGATCTCGTCAAGCTCCTTCGGGACAGATGGGTCGATCGTGGACGGCGGCGGGACGTCGTCGCGGACGTGGCGGAGCGCGACGCTGATCGGAGAATCTCCGGTGAACGGCACCGCGCCGGTCAGCATCTCAAACAGGACGATCCCCAGCGAGTAGACGTCGGCCGGTGGCCCCGGCGTTTCCCCCGATGCTTGTTCCGGCGAGACGTACTGGGCGGTGCCGAGCACGGTTCCGGTCGCGGTGAGCGTCGATTCTCCGGTCGCCCGTGCGATCCCGAAGTCCGTGACCTTGACGCGATCGTCGTCCATCACGATGACGTTGTGTGGCTTGATGTCTCGATGGATGAGACCGCCGGCGTGCGCGTGGCCGAGAGCGCGAGCGATCTGTGCCGTGAACGCGGTTGCCCGCGCCGCGTCGAACGGCCCCTCTTCGCGGATCACGCGCGCGAGGTCGCGCCCTTCGACCAGCTCCATCACGATGAAGTAGCGGCCCGAGTCCTCGCCGTAATCGAAGACGCTCGCGATGTTCGGGTGCGACAGCGCTGCGGCGGAACGCGCCTCGCGCCGGAAACGTTCGACGAAACGCGGATCGCTCGACAGTTCCTCTTTGAGGATCTTTACCGCGACGTTCCGCTGGAGTCTCTCGTCCGCGGCGGAGAAGACGGTGCCCATCCCGCCGATGCCGATCTGGCGATCGATGCGGTACCTGTCCGCGAGGACCTCGGGCGCTACCACTCCTCAGAGAGCTGCCTGTGGGCGAGCATCACTTGGCGTGCGATCGGCGCGGCCACGGCGCCTCCGGTTGCTTCCGACCCGAAGGACCCACCGTGTTCGACGATGACCGCGATAGCGATCTGCGGGTCGTCGGCGGGAGCGAACGCGATGAACCATGTGTGAGGGTTGGCCCCTTCCACCGTTTGCGCGGTGCCGGTCTTTCCCGCGACCTTCACGCCCGAGATCTGCGCCGCGGTGCCGGTGCCCGACGCGACCGCAGCAACCATCATCTCCGTGACCTGCTCGGCGGTTTGGGGTGAGATCGCCTCCGAGAAGACCTCCGGTTCGTAGTTCTCGACGATGCCGCCGGTCGGATCGATGACTTCGCGTACGAGGCGCGGCCTTAGCACCTCGCCGTCGTTAGCGATCCCCGCCGCCACGAGTGCCATCTGGAGCGGGGTTGCGACGACGTCCTGTTGGCCGATAGCGGCCTTCGCGCGCTCGGGTTTGCGGTCGTCGGGGATTTCGGGATAGCTGCTGACCTCCGTGCGAACGTCGAACGGCACCTGCTGGTTGAAGCCGAAGCCCTCGGCGGTCTCGTGGACCTCGTCGGGGAGCTCTAAGCCGATCTTGCCGAAGGTCGTGTCGCACGAGATCTCCAGCGCGGTGAACAGATCGATGCTTCCGGCCCCCGTGCACGCACGGTTGGTGAAGTTCGTGAGGGTGTCGTCGGTCTGTGGCAGTTCGAGTTCGTCCGGGTCGGGGAACCTGCTGTCGGGTTGGTAGCGGCCCGACTCGAGCGCGGCTGCGACGGTCACGACCTTGAACGTCGACCCCGGCGGGTAGCCGCGCGACGTGGCGATGTTCACGAGCGGGCTGGTAGGAGATGCCGGCTCGAGCGCGCGCCACGCTTGCTTCTGCTGCTTGGGCGAGTGCGACGCGAGCGGTTCGGGATCGAACGACGGGTTGCTCCACATCGCAAGGACCTCGCCCGTCGAGGGCTCGAGCGCGACGACGGCTCCGCGTTCGTCTCCTAGCGCGGTCGCGGCGGCCTGTTGCAGCGCGGTGTGGATCGTCAAGCGGACGCGGTTCCCCTGCTCTTCGGAATCCGTGAACCGGTCCTCGATGTCTTGGATCGAAACGACGCCCGAGTCGCCCAGGAGATGGTCGTTGTACGAGCTCTCGATCCGGGAGGGCCCGTAGTTGATCGAGTAGTAGCCCGTGACGTGGCCGAACAGCTCACCCATCGGATACGTCCGCCGGTACTTCAACCGGCCTTTCGTAGCCACGCTCGTCGCGAGCTGCTTCCCGTTCAACGACAAGATGTCACCGCGCTTGATCGAGTACTCGCGGATCAATGCACGTGGGTTCGAGCGGTTCGATGCGATCTTGCCAGCGGCGAAGAACTGGACGTAGTTGAGCTGGGCGAACAGCAACACGAACGCGATCACCAAGCCGATGCCCATCCGCCGTATCTGTTTATGCAACTAGGACCGACCTCCTATGAGGATCTCGGCGGTCCGCGCCGGATCCGGAGCGGCCGCGGTTTGGTGCGAGATGCGGATCAACAACGCGATGAGGATGAAGTTCGACAGCAAGCTCGAGCCCCCGTATGACATGAACGGGAGCGTGATCCCGGTCAACGGGAGAGCTCTCGTGACGCCGCCGATGATGATGATGGTCTGTATCGCGAAGATCGCGATCAATCCGGCCGCGAGCAATTGGCCGAAGTCGTCGCGCGTGCGAAGTGCAGTGCGTAGGCCTCGCGCGACGATCAGCATGAAGCAGACGAGAACCGCCGCCGTGCCGAGGAGCCCTAGCTCCTCGCCGATAACCGAGAAGATGAAGTCGGTCGGCGCTTCCGGGATCAGATCCGGACGCCCGCGGCCCCACCCGGTGCCGAACAAACCGCCGGTCGCGAGAGCGAAC
The DNA here is from genome assembly GCA_019348445.1 of Actinomycetota bacterium. Lineage (GTDB taxonomy): Bacteria > Actinomycetota > CADDZG01 > CADDZG01 > WHSQ01 > JAHWJK01. The sequence continues at coordinate 13,917 of JAHWJK010000003.1, forward strand.
AACGATTGCGACAGCTGGTAGCCCTCGGCCTGGATGTAGTCGGGGTTGAACACGTCGAGCCACACCTGTACGCGGCTCTGTACGTGCGAGAAGGCCTGGTAGCCGAGGTACGCGCCCCCGACGAACAGCAGCGTGCCGATAGCGAGGTATGCGATCCGCGCCGTGGCCACGTACAGCATCACGAGAAAGATCGAAAAGAAGAGCAGGCTCGATCCGAGATCTTTCTCGAAGAACATGACGCACAACGACAGGCCCCACATCACGAGGAGGGGCCCGAAGTGCTTGATGTCCGGGAAATGCAGACCGGCGACGCGGCGCGATGCGATCGCGAGCAACTCCTTACGTTCGGCGAGATATGCCGCGAAGAAGATGACCAGGCAGATCTTCGCCAGCTCGCCCGGCTGGAACTGGAGGGGGCCGAGGTCGACCCATAGGCGAGCCCCGTTCACCGTCTCGCCGATCTCGGGAGCCAGCGGCAGCAGAAGGAGCCCGACTCCTACGAAACCGAGGATGTATTTGTATCGAGCGAGGACCGTGTAGTCGCGGATCAAGAGGACTGTAGCGACGAAGAACGCGACTCCGACGAGCGTCCACGTCACTTGTGCCGGTCCGAGCTTCTCGGGCGACAGGCGATAGATCGCGGCAAGGCCGAGCGCGTTGAGGACCGCCGCGAGCGGGAGCATCAGCGGATCGGCTTGTGCTGCGAAGCGACGCATCAGGATGTGCGCCGCGACGTAGAAGACGGCGAGAAGCGCCATCATCGGCACGGCTTCGCCGAGTTCTCGCTGGTCGCGCGCTACGGCGACGAGAGCCAACGCGCCGGATCCGAGGAGCAGCGCGAGGATCAACAGTGCCAATTCGCGATTACGGATCCCGGTGGGCTGAGCGATCATCCGCTACCCCCATCCTCCGCGTCGCGTCGCCTCTGGAACTCGTCGTCCTGCGCGCGTTCCTCGAGGTTCGCGAGCGTCGTTCGTGCGTGTTCGAGCGAGTCCGCCTCGATCGCGTCGTTCACGTCCTCCATGAGGAACGACGGCAGTTCGTCGACCGTCACGTCCGAAGTCTCGAGTTCCTCTTGGAAGGTCATGCCCATCACTTCGTCGGGGAGGCCGCGGTAGATCGCGAGCCGGCCCGTGTCGTTCGCAGCGACGTAGTAGGAGTTTGCGACGATCAGGTACTTGAACGCGGCTGCTGCTGCCGCGATCACCAGCGCCACCAACACGAGTGTCACAAGTATCGGGCGCGACCCGCGCCTAGAAGGGCGCGCCGCCGATACTTCGAACGCGCCCGTCACGTCCTTGGGCTCGGCCCTCGGTTGAACGCTTTCGTCGCGACGCGGGCTGCGTGTCGCTTCTACTTCTTCAGTCGGCGGAGCGCTTTCGGCGCCTCTCGCTGCGAGGCCACCCTCGCCGCCGTCGAAGGCCAGCACGACCGCCGTGATGTTGTCCTCGCCTCCGGCGTCGTTGGCGCGGTCGATGAGCTCGTCGACCGCGCGCTGGGGATCGTCGTTGCTCGCGAGCACGTTCTGGATCGAATCCGAATCGATCATGGAAGACAGACCGTCGCTGCAGATCAGGACCTTGTCGCCTTCTTCGACGGGGATCGTTTGCAGGTCCACTTCGACGTGATCGTCGACGCCGAGCGCCCTCGTGATGATGCTGCGCTGTGGATGGCGTTCCGCCTCTTCCGGTTGGAGGCGACCCTCTTTCACCATCCTGCCGACGAGTGTGTGGTCCTCCGTGAGCTGCGAGAGCTCGCCATCCCTCAACAGATAAGCGCGTGAGTCGCCGACATGAGCGATGTGGATCTCGGAATCGGCTACGAGCACGAGCGTGCACGTTGTTCCCATCCCGTGAAGCGACGGGTCCGAACTTGCCTTCTCGTAGATCGCGGCGTTCGCTTCTTTGACTGCTTTCTCGATCGCCTCGGGGTCGGCCGCGGCACCGTCGCCGGCGCGTTCGCTGATCGTCTGCACCGCGATCCGCGACGCGACGTCACCTGCGAGGTGCCCACCCATGCCGTCGGCGACTACGAAGATCGGTTCTTGGACGAGGTACGAATCTTCGTTCCCGTCGCGTACGCGACCGACATCCGATTTCGCTCCGATACTCGGTTTCATCGGCGCATCTCCAAGACCGTCTTGCCGATCTTCACTTGGTCGCCGCGCTGCAACTCGATCTGAGACGTCACGCGCTGCCGGTTGAGGTAAGTGCCGTTCGTCGACCCAAGATCCTCGAGCATGTACGTATCGCCTTTCGCGAATATGCGCGCGTGGACCGTCGACACGTACGTATCGTCGAGAACCAGACCCGCCTTGTCACCGCGACCGATGATCAGTTCTTGATCGAGATTGAGCGTCTTGCCTTTCTTGTCGCCCTGAACGATGACAGCTTTCGTCGGTGCCTTCTTCTTCGTGCGCTTCTGTGGCGCCGGGGCCCGCGCTGGGGTGGGCGCCGCATCGGTTCCCTTGAGCTCCAGGGCTATCACGCGGACCGCGCGAGCGATGAAGATGTACAGGATCCCCAGGAACAGGAACTTGAGCAGGTCGAGGACGATCTCGGGCATCAGCTCGACCCGGTCTCTTTGAACACGAGCTCGGTCTTGCCGAACGTGAGTTTGTCGCCGTCCTTCAGACTATGTTCTCGGGCGAGTTTGCCGTTCACGACGGTGCCGTTCGTGGACCCGAGGTCGACGACCGTCCAGCGACCGGTGTCACGGCGAAGCTCGGCATGCCGCCGGCTCACGTTGGGATCGGACAGGACGACGTCATTGGTCGACAGCCGACCGATCACGACCGGCTCCTTGGTTACCGAGATCGTCTCTTTCTCCGTGCCGTCCTCGTACACGACGAGTTGAACCCCCGTGTTCACGAGTCCCAAGCGGTCGGCTGTATCGCTCGAGACCGCTCGGGTGTCCTTGGCGTCGCGGTCGCGGGTCCCGACGCGCGGGCCGGGAACGTCGGCATCCGCCGACAGCGCCGCTTCGACCTTGAACTCGCCTTTGCCCATCTTCTCGACCGCCTCGAACGAGATGCGCGGCAGCCCCATGAGGTTCCACCGATTCTGCTTGGCTTGTTCGATGACGATGTCGCCGAACTCCCGTTGCAGGCCGGCCTCCATCTGCGAGAAGCGGGAGTGGTCGTCGGGCCCCATCAAGACCCGGAACTCGTTCGGCGCGTAGACGCGGTTCACCGAGACGGTCTTGCCCTCGGCCATCTCGCGCAGGATCCGGCGGCCGACCTCGACCGGCTGGAGACCCGACCGGAAGACCTTTGTGAAGAACCCTTCGACCAGTCCTTCGAGTCGCTGCTCGATGCTGCGCCCTACTCCCATGGCTCGCAGTATGCCCACCTCACAGGAAGTTCAAGTGCGGTCCCGCTTGCGGTGGCGTTGCCGATAATCTCCAGTTCGAACTCCCGGGCGAGTGGTGGAACGGCAGACACGCTGGCTTCAGGTGCCAGTGCCCGCAAGGGTGTGGGGGTTCAAATCCCCCCTCGCCCACGTCGGACCGGTCCCCCCGGGTCGCTAGACCTGGGCCATGCGGTCCTTTATCGTGCCGTGGCTGTGGGGGAGCGGAGGTCAAGGGGGCCGCAGGGGCCGTTGCACCTAGTCGGTCGAGGCCCTTACACTGCCCCACGACAACTGTAGTAGTCGGTCCGAGCGGAGCTCGGACCTCGTGCTGCAAGCGGCCGCTGTAAGCGGCCGCTAGGAGTAGGGACCGGGGGATCGTTTGAGTTCAGCTGCCGCCCCGGGTGACGTTCTCGACCCGACGTCGGTAACGACGGCCGGGACGCAGATCGAGGGCCGCACCCCGTGGCAATTGTTCTGGCGTCGCTTCCGTCAGGACAAATTCGCCATCGCAGGCTGCGTCTTCATCGTCTTAATGACGCTGCTCGCTATCTCGGCACCGTGGATCGCGGACAACCTGCTCCATCGTGGACCGAACAACCTGTTCATCTACGACAGCCTCGACGAATACGGGCTCCCGATCGGACCCACGTTCGAGAAGATGGAACTAGAGGGCGAGCTCCAGCACGGCTTCTGGTTCGGTGCGGACCAAGCCGGGCGCGACCTCTTCATCCGCGTCATCTATGGGGCGCGAACGTCGCTGTTCGTCGCGCTCGTTGCTACCGGGATCGCGACCATCATCGGTGTCACGATCGGGATGATTGCGGGGTTCTATCGCGGCAAGATCGACACGTTCTTGATGCGCCTGACCGATGTCGTTCTCTCGCTTCCGATCCTTCTTTTAGCGCTCGGACTGTCCGCTGCTTGTGGGTTGCAGAAGGAAGGTTGTCTGGGCGGGCTCATAAGGCCCGGACTTCTGTTGGTCAGCTACATCATCGGACTGTTCTCGTGGCCTTACATCGCGCGCATCATCCGCGGGCAGGTGTTTTCTCTCCGTGAGAAGGAGTTCGTCGAGGCGGCACGTGCTCAGGGTGCGTCGAACCTTCGCATCATGACGCGGGAGATCCTGCCGAACGTCATCGCGCCGATCATCGTCTACACCACTCTGATCATCCCGATCAACGTCATCTTCGAGGCGGCCCTGTCGTTCCTCGGCGTCGGCGTTCCCGCGACCACACCGTCGTGGGGACGGATGCTTTCCGAAGCTTCGGCGATCTTCGAAGCGGCGTGGTGGATGATGTTCTTCCCCGGCTTCTTCCTCTTCATGACGACGCTCGCTTTCAATCTCGCGGGCGACGGGCTCCGCGACGCGCTCGACCCCAAGACGGCCAAATAGATCGATACCTCCGGACACATCTCGGGAACGAAAGGAGACCTGCAGGATCCGATAACCCGTAAGGCAGTAACTCGCGCACCAAGTGGTTGAGGCATAGCCATAGACGAAAGGAGAGGTATTTGAGGAAGGTCATCAAGATCTTCGGGATCGCACTTGCGATCGCTCTCGTTACCGCTGCGTGTGGCGGCAACGGCGACACGGGAACCACCGAGGGCGACCAAGCGACCGAAGACATCCAAGCAGGTGGGACGCTCAAGGTCGCGTTGCTCTCGGACGTCTCTGCGGCATTCGACCCGCAGAAGGAGTACTACTCGACGACGTGGGGTTTTTACCGCTGCTGTCTGCTCCGCACGCTCGTCAGCTATCCCGGTTTGCCCGGCGACGAGGGCGGCAACGAACTCGTGCCCGACCTGGCGACCGGTCTACCCGAGGTGTCGGAAGACGGCCTGACGTGGACCTTCCAGATGAAGGAGGGCATCAACTACGCGCCGCCGTTCCAGGACACCGAGATCGTTGCCCAGGACATCATCCGCGCTCTGGAGCGCACGGCCGACCCCGAGGCGAGCGCGAACGGTTACTCGTTCTATTACTCGATCATCGAGGGCTTCGACGAGTTCTCCGAGGGCAAAGCCGATGAGATCTCCGGTCTCAACGCGCCGGACGACCACACGCTCGAGATCACGCTGACCGAGCCGGCCGGTGACCTTCCGTTCCGGATGGCCATGCACACGACCGCGCCGATCCCCGAGGGCGCGGCCGACGGCCACGTCCGTGACTACGGGCGTTACCTCGTTGCGTCGGGGCCGTACATGTTCGAGGGCTCGGAAGATCTCGACTTCAGCAAGCCTGCCGACAAGCAGGACCCGGTCGCCGGCTACGAGCCCGGCAAGTCGATCACGCTCGTGCGTAACCCGTCGTGGGATGCAGAGACCGACGAGTTCCGCGACGCGTACGTCGAGCGCATCGAGACCACCATCGGTGGGACCGAGGAAGACATCGCGAACAAGATCGACACCGGTGACATCCACATCAACTACGACGGTGTTCCGCCGCCTCAGCAGCTGCGGAAGTACCAGACCGATCCCGAGCTGAAGGACCAGGTGTTCGCGTATCCGTCGGACGCCGTTCGTTACATCTCCTTCAACGTCGCCGAGCCTCCGTTCGACGACGTCCACATCCGCAGGGCGGTGAACTTCGCGATCGACAAGGAAGGTATGCGTCGTCTGCGTGGTGGGCCGCTCTTCGGTGAGATCGCGAACCACGTGATCTTGAACACGCTGGAGAACGATCTCAACGCTGACTTCAACCCGTTCCCCAGCGACGACAGCCAGGGCGATCCGGATGCGGCGATGGAAGAGATCAAGCAGTCGAAGTACGACACGGACCAGGACGGCGTTTGCGATGCACCGGAGTGCAAGCAGATCCTTGCGGTGACCGACGAGGCCGACCCGTACCCGGACCAGGCTGCGTTGATCCAGGACAACCTCAAGCCGCTCGGTATCGAGCTCGACGTCAAGGAGTTCGAGCGCACGACGATGTACGACAAGTGTCTCGACCCGTCGGCTCACACCGCGATCTGCCTTGCCCCCGGGTGGGGTAAGGACTACCCGGACGCGTCGACGTTCGCGGCTCCATTGTTCGGCGCCGAGGGCCTCGGGCCGGATGCATGCTGCAACTACTCGCTCGTCGGTGCCGACGCGGAGTACCTCAAGAAGTACGACTACGAGGTCACGGACGTGCCGGATGTGCAGGACCTGATCGACGAGTGCACACCGCTGACCGACGAAGAGCGGATCGAGTGCTGGGCAGAGTTCGACCGGCACGTCACGGAAGAGGTCGTTCCGTGGGTGCCGTATCTGTTCGACAACAACGTCGACATCGTTTCTTCCGACGTTGTCAACTACACGTTCGATCAGTTCTCGGGCGGCGCGGCATTCGACCACTTCGGTCTTGTCGGCGGCGGCGAGGACAGCTAGTCGTTCAACTGCAGGACGCAAAGGGGGGAGCCGCTACGGCGGCTCCCCTTCCTGCATCTCGCTAAAGATAGAAATCTTCCGAAAGGTAAGGTTGCGTCCTCATGGGCCGGTACCTGATCCGTCGCACGTTGTTCCTGATCCTCGTGCTGTGGATCGTTTCCGTTCTGACGTTTCTGATCTTCGTCAAGCTCCCGGCAGGTGACCCGGCGCGGCGCGCCGCCGGTACGCGTACGACCGAGGCACAGGTCGAGGAAGCGCGCGAACGGCTCGGGCTCAACGATCCGATATGGGTGCAATACACGCGCTTCGCGAAGGGCCTCGTGCCGTGGCCCGGCTGGTTCCTGAACGAGCAGGTGTATTACTCGTTCAAGAACTTCGTGCCGGTCAAAGAAGAGATCTTCGGCCGCATCCCGGTAACGATCACGTTGGCGGTCGGCGCAGGAGCGACGTGGCTGCTCGTCGGTATCCCCATCGGAATCATCTCCGCGATCAGACGGCGATCGCTCGCGGATCGCGCCGGCATGTTGTTCGCGTTGTTCGGAGTCTCCGCACCAGTGTTCTGGTTAGGTTTGCTGTTCCTCTACATCTTCTGGTTCAAGTTTCAGCAGATGGGCTGGCCGCATGCTCCCGGCAGCGGTATCCCGACCGGAGAGAACTTGTTCGAAGCGGTGCTGGCGGGTCGCTTCGTGATGCCGTGGATCGTCCTCGCGTTGTCGTTCGCGGCCCTTTACTCGCGCATGACGAGAGGCAACCTCATCGAGACGATGGGAGAGGACTACATCCGCACGGCTCGCGCGAAAGGCCTCTCGGAGCGGCGGGTGATCTTCAAGCACGGTCTCAGGGCGGCGCTGACGCCGGTCGTGACGATGTTCGGGATGGACCTCGGGCTGCTGTTGGGAGGCGCGATCATCACCGAGACCGTTTTCAACTTGCCCGGCGTCGGGCAGTACACGCTGAATGCGATCAAGACCAGCGATTTTCCGGCTGTGATGGGCGTCACCGTGTTCGCGGCGTTCTTCGTCGTCGTCGCGAACCTCGTCGTCGACGTCATGTACGCGGCCCTCGACCCCCGAGTCAGGTATTCCTAGGTGCTCCTGACCGGGAAAAGGAGCACTAGTGCCATCTGATTGCCTCCTCGAGGTCAAGGACCTGAAGGTCCACTTCCCCACCGACGACGGCCTCGTCAAGGCGGTCGATGGCATCTCGTTCACCGTCGATCGCGGCCAGACCCTCGGCGTCGTCGGCGAGTCCGGCTCCGGCAAGTCCGTGACGTTCATGACGATCATGGGGCTGATCAACAGAAAGAAAGCCCATGTCGAAGGCGAGGTTCTCTTCGGCGGCCGCGACCTGCTGAAGATGCCCGAAGACGAGCTGAGGAAGATCCGCGGCAACGGCATGGGGATGGTGTTCCAGGACCCGATGACGTCGCTGCATCCGTACTACAAGGTCGGGACTCAGATAGCCGAAGCGATCCTCACGCACCGCGACATGCCGAAGGAAGAAGCCCACAAGAAAGCGTGCGAGATGCTCGACGTGGTTGGTATCCCACAACCCGCCGAGCGCGCGAAGCAATACCCCCACGAGTACTCGGGCGGGATGCGTCAGCGGGCCATGATCGCGATGGCGCTGTCTCTGAATCCCGATCTACTCATCGCGGACGAGCCGACCACTGCCCTCGACGTCACGGTTCAGGCTCAGATACTCGAGCTGATCGGGCGCTTGAAGGAGGACTTCAACGTCGGCGTCGTCTTGATCACGCACGACCTTGGTGTCGTCCACGACGTCGCGCAACGCGTGATGGTCATGTACGCGGGGCGGGCCGTTGAGATCGGGAGCCGCGACGAGGTATTCAACAATCCGCTGCATCCGTATGCGTGGGGGCTGCTGGAGTCGATCCCGCATGTCGACCAGAAGGGGACGCGGCTGGTTCCGATCGAGGGCCTCCCGCCGTCGCTGATCTTCGTCCCACCGGGATGCCCGTTCCATCCGCGGTGCCCGCATCGATTCGAGCCGTGTGACAAGGAGATCCCCGCGTTCATCGACCGGGGCGGTGGTCATCCGGAGGCGTGCCATCTACCGATCGAGGACAAAAGGCGGATCTATTCGGAGCGCGAGGCCGGCCGTCGCTCCCGCAAGGCCGCATCGTGAGCCAGACGATTCCGGACGTGAAGCCGGTCGGGAGACCAAGTGGAGATCCGCTGGTTTCGGTCCGAAACCTAAAGAAATACTTCCCGATCACCCAGGGCATCGTGTTCCAGAAGACGGTGGGCCACGTTCACGCGGTCGACGACGTCTCGTTCGATGTCTTTCCGGGCGAGACCTTGGGTCTCGTAGGTGAATCCGGCTGCGGGAAGTCAACTGCCGCACGCGTCATCATGAAGCTGCTCGAGCCGACCGCCGGTCAGATCTTCTTCGACGGCCAGGAGATCTCCGGTTACTCGTCGAGGCAGATGCGTCCGTTCCGGCGCGAGATGCAGATGATCTTCCAGGATCCGTACGCATCGCTCAATCCGCGGCAGACGGTCGGCCAGATCATCGGCGCGGCATACAAGATCCACAAGACCGAAGGGGACGCGAAGAAGAAGGTCCAGGACCTGATGGCGCGCGTAGGTCTCAACCCGGAGCACTACAACCGATATCCGCACGAGTTCTCGGGGGGCCAGCGGCAGCGCATCGGCGTCGCGCGGGCCCTCACGTTACAGCCGAGACTGATCGTTTGTGACGAACCCGTGTCGGCACTGGACGTGTCGATCCAAGCCCAGGTGCTCAACCTTCTCGAGGAGCTACAAGACGACTTCAACCTCACCTACATCTTCATCTCGCACGATCTGGGGGTCGTGCGTCACATCTCCGATCGGATCGCGGTGATGTATCTGGGCAAGA
>JAHWJK010000003.1:23618-30465 GCA_019348445.1 Actinomycetota bacterium
CTGGGGGTCGTGCGTCACATCTCCGATCGGATCGCGGTGATGTATCTGGGCAAGATCGCGGAGGTCTCTCCCGCCGACGAGCTCTACGAACGACCGAAGCACCCCTATACCGCGGCGCTGCTATCGGCCGTCCCCAAAGGAGAGAGCGACGCGCACGTGACGCAGCGCATCATCCTCACGGGCGACGTCCCCTCGCCGGTCAACCCACCGTCGGGGTGCCCGTTCCACCCCCGGTGCCCCAAGGCTCGGATCGTCGCCGGGCGAGAGGACGAGGTTCCCGAGGATTGCCGCACCGAGATGCCGCCACTGGGCGAGGTCCTTCCCAACCACCGCGCCGCGTGCTGGTATCCCGTTCAAGAAGGCGAGTCGCTCCACCGCGCCGCGCACGCCTAGCGCGCTGTCCCTTCAGCTGCGCGCCTTCGGAGCAGCACTCGCCGTTCTCGTCGTTGCGATCGGTTGCGATGCGACGCCCGAGCTCGACCCCGCGCCGGTCGAAGCTCTGGGTTCCGGCACGCTCCGGCAGGAGGTCGTCGACATGCCGTTCGATCGCAACCTCGATCCAACGAGCGAGTACACGTCGCTGGGGTTCGCGTTGTTCTCCAACCTGCTGCTTCGGCCGCTGATGAACTACCGCCACGTCGCGGGCGAACGCGGGATCGAGGTCGTTCCCGACCTGGCGGCAGAGATGCCCGACATCTCTGATGACGGGCTCACGTACGAGTTCACGATCCGCGACGGCGTCAGGTTCGGACCGCCTCTGGATCGAGACGTCACCGCATATGACGTCGCGTACGCCTTCGAGCGTCTCGCTACGCCGGAGGCAGGAGCGCGCTACGGGTTCTATTTCTCGTCGGCGATCGTCGGGATGACGGAGTTCTCCGAGGGGACCTCGGACTCGATCTCGGGGATCGAAACGCCGGACCAAGACACGATCATCTTCCACCTTCGCCAACCCACCGGCGACTTCATGAAGCGCGTCGCCATGCCCGCGGCGGCGCCGCTTCCCGAGGAGATCGCAGGTTGTTTCGACGGTCCGGCCGGCTACGGCAGGCATCTCGTCGCGACCGGTCCTTACATGCTGCAAGGCAGCGAACACATCGGTACCGATTGCACAGAGTTGGAACCTGCACGCGGATTCGTTCCGGAGCGACGCCTGACGCTCGTTCGCAATCCGAATTACGACCGGGCGACCGATGATCCATCGATCCGAAGCGCTCGTTTCGCCCGCTACGAGATGACCGTCGAAGAGGATTCCGACGAGATCTACCGACGCATCGAAGCAGGCAAGGTCGACATCACGTCGGGGGGGCCGGGTCTCGACGAGATCCGTCGTTACACGTCACGGCGCAGTCTGCGCGACAACCTGCACGTCGAATCAGGCGACCGCATCTGGTACATGTCGATGAATCTCACGGAGCCACCGTTCGACGACATCAACGTGCGTCGCGCCGCGAACCACATCATGGACAAGGACTTTCTGGTTCGGACATGGGGTGGTGACATCCTGGGAGAGGTCGCGACTCACATCCTGCCGGACGACATGCTCGGCGGGGCGCTCGAGTCATTCGACCCGTACGCGAGCCGCAACCATGCCGGCGACGTGGCGGCAGCGCGCCGAGCGATGGCGAAGTCGTCCTATGACAGAGACGCGGACGGCATCTGTGATGCCGCGGCGTGCAAGGACGTCCTGCACGTAACGAGGTCCTCGCCTCCGTGGCCCGCGATGTCGGGGATCATCGGTAGTTCCTTCGCCAAGATCGGGATCGCCCTCGAGACGCGGGCCGAACACGATGCCTACTCGGTGATCCAGAAGCTGCCCAACAACGTCCCGATCACCTCGGCCCCCGGGTGGGTGAAGGACTACCCCGATCCGTTCTCGTTCATCGGATTCCTGTTCGACGGACGCAACATCCGCCGTCCCGCGAACACGAACTACGCCATGGTGGGGCTTACGAGAGAGCACGCGGCGGAGCTCGATATAGACGCTCCCGCGCGTCCGGTTCCGTCGGTGGACGCGGCCATCGACAGATGTGTTGCAACCCTCGACGATCAGGCCCGCACCGATTGCTGGGCGGACCTCGACAGGATGCTCATGACGGAGGTCGTTCCGTGGATCCCGTATCTCGACGCGAACAAGCTGATCGTGACCTCGGATGCCGTCACGCCGTATGAGTTCGACCAATTCTCGGGCGAGATCTCCTTCGCCCACATCGGCATCGACCGTTCTTTCTAAACTTGAAGGGGGTATAGCCGCGTGATGTTTAGAAAGAACGGGCTATGACGTTCTCGATCGTGGCCTGGGATCCGGATGCGTCGCCGCACGAGTGGGGTATCGCGGTCGCATCGAAGTTCCTCGCCGTCGGCGCGGTCGTGCCGTGGGCCCGCGCGGGAGCCGGTGCAGTGGCAACGCAAGCGTTCGCGAACCTCGCGTACGGCCCCGAAGGACTCAACCGACTCGCGGCGGGGAGGTCGGCCGAGGCGGTCGTCAACGGCCTGACCGGGCCGGACGAGCAGCGTGACCAACGACAGGTGGGCGTGGTCGATGCGGAAGGGCGCGCCGCTACGTTCACCGGAGCGGAATGCTTCGAGTGGGCGGGGGGCCGAACCGGCCGCGGCTACGCGTGTCAGGGAAACATCCTCACGGGTCCCGACGTGGTCGACGAGATGTGCACTGCGTTCGAAAAGACCGACGGAGACCTCGCGACCCGGCTCCTCACGGCGTTGCGCGCTGGTGACGAAGCAGGAGGCGACAAGCGTGGTCGGCAGTCGGCCGCGCTCCTGGTCGTTCGTGAGGGCGGTGGTTATGGCGGAGGAACCGACCTTGCCGTTAGCCTCCGTGTCGACGACCACGCGACTCCGGTTCCCGAGTTGGAACGACTTTTCGACATCCATCGCCTGCTCTTTCCGCGCCCGGAGGATCTCGACTTCATCGACGTCGACGATGAGTTGGCGCTGGAGATCGCGGGGCATCTGAACCGCGCCGGTTATCCGGTCACCTCGCGCAGTTACGACGACGATCTGAAGAAAGCGCTGTTCCGGTACGTGGGAACCGAGAATCTCGAGGAACGGTGGACCGACGACGCGAAGATCGAACGCGCCGTCCTCGACTATCTGCGAGCTAGACCCTGAGCTTCCGCCGAGCGGCTGCTTCGGCGCGCTGGTAAACGTCTTTCAACGGCATCCCGGTGGCCATCGCGGCACGGCTCGCATCCTCGTATTCCGGCGACGTCGTCACGACCTCCGGCCCCCGATGCGCGACCTTGACGCGCACCGCGTGGCCCTCGACGTCGACCTCGATCCACTCGCGGAACAGTTCGTCCTTTTCGATCTTCGACGCGCGCACGCCGAACGTGGTCGTTTCTCGGTACAACAGGTCGACGACGCGTTCGCGGGATGCGTGGTCGACGATCGCGCTGATCTTGAAGGCAGGACGGCCCTTCTTCATGAGTATCGGAGTGCTCCATGCGTCTTGTGCGCCCGCGCGGAGGAGTTGATCGATCACGTGGGGGATCAGTTCGGGAGTCATATCGTCGATGTTCGTTTCGACGAGGATGTGCGCGGCGAGTTCCGCAGAAGCTTCTTCACCGACCAGGACCCTCAGCACGTTGGGAACCGATAGGTCGGCGCTTCCCGCGCCGTAGCCGGTCGCGTGGAGAGTCATCGGAGGCGGCTCTCCGAACCTGTCTGTGATCGCCATGAGGATCGCGGCCCCCGTCGGCGTGGTGACCTCTCGTTCGCCTCCACCCACGATCAACGCTCCCTTGAGGATCTCGGTCACCGCGGGGGCCGGAACCGGGAGGGTCCCATGGTCGGTCTCGACCGACCCACTCCCGAGCGGGATCGGGGAGCACGCGATCGTGGCCGGATCGAAATGCTCGATGGCTACAGCCGCACCGACCACGTCCGCGATCGCATCCAACGCGCCGACTTCGTGGAAGTGGACGCTGTCGACATCCGTTCCATGCACGCGCGCCTCCGCGGTCGCGAGGATCTCGAACATGCGAAGCGCGCGCGCCCGTACGCGCGGCGGCAGATCCGCGCCTTCGAGCATCGAGACGATCTCTAGGAAACCGCGATGCTCTGCGTGGTCGGGGATGCGGATCGTGACGGCGTTCGCTCTCAGCCCGCGCCGGACGACCTCGCTCGTTTCCATCCCGACGTCTTCGATCGGCAGCGCGGTGATCGCTCGTCGTACCGCGCCTGCGTCCGCGCCGGCATCGATGAGCGCGCCGAGGATCATGTCTCCCGATGCTCCGGAGAAGCAGTCGAAGTAGAGGACGGTCACGATGCTGCCCTCACCAATCGCAGAGCTGCGGCGGCTGCTCCGAAGCCGTTGTCGATGTTCGTTACCGTGACTCCGGCGGCGCAGGAATTGAGCATCGCAAGCAACGCCGCGAGCCCCTCGAACGACGACCCGTAACCGACGCTCGTCGGAACCGCGATAACCGGTGCGGCGGTCAATCCACCGACGATCGTCGCAAGCGCGCCCTCCATACCGGCGACGACGATGACGGCGGTTGCATCGCGCAGCCTGTCTTGCACCGCGAGGATCCGGTGCAGTCCGGCGGCGCCCGCGTCGGTTATCCGGGTCACCTCTAAACCGAACGCGCCGCACGCGAAGAATGCTTCCTCGGCAACGGGCAGGTCCGATGTTCCCGCGGCCACCACCGTTATAGGCCTGTCCGGATACTTATCTTGGTCTGCGCGCAGTACGACCAGCCGCGCTCGCTCGTGATGGATCGCGAACGGGAACTCGTCGATCAGACCGGCGGCGGTCTCCGGCGGAGTCCTCGTCGCGAGAACGGGCCCGCTCGTGTGATCGAGGAGGTTGCGCGCGATCGCCACGACCTCATCGGTGGTTTTACCTGCCGCGTAGATCGCTTCGGGAAGACCCTGGCGAAGTTCCCGATGCGTGTCCAGTTGAGCGAAGCCGAGATCGGAGATCGGCAGATCTTGCAGCGCGCGTACCGCTTCGTCGATGCTCGTGGATCCGTCTTTCATGGCTGTGAGCAGGTCTTTTAGCTCTTCCGGCCGCATAGGGCCAGTGTAGGATGCCCGACCGTGCCGGACCTCACCCTCGAGCAGATGACGCTCGCTCTTGCCGTCGTGGCCGGAGTAGCGCTGGTCTGTTTCCTCTTCGTCATCATCTTTGCGGTCAAACTCCGCCGGGCGCGCCGCGAGTACATGATGCTTCGCGGTGAATCGGGCGACAGAGACATCGTCGCAGCCGTTTCGCACTGGGTGCGTCACGTGAAATCGCTCGAAGACCGGGTGGATGTTCTTGCGGTGGCTCAAGAAGAGCAGGGAGCGAAAACGCGGAGCGCCTTGCAGCGGTTCCACATGGTTCGCTACGACGCGTTCGATGACATGGGCGGACGCCTCTCGTTCTCTGCTGCCTTGCTCGATGACCACGGAGACGGGGTCGTGATCACCTCGATCAACGGCCGCACCGAGACGCGCACCTACGCGAAGCCCGTCCAGGGATTGACCTCCGAGCACAACCTTTCCGACGAGGAGCGCGAGGCCATCGCCGGCGCGGTGGCAGGCGCCAAGGGCGAAACCCAGGCGGGCAGCCGCGCGCTGACCTAGCGCGTGATCGATCTCAGACTTCTCCGAGACGACGCGGCCGCGGTGCAGGCTGCGTATGCGCGCCGCGGCGGTGTCGACGGCCTCGATCGGGTGATCGAACTGGACGTCAGATATCGAGATGTGCTGCGCCGCGTCGAGGATCTGCGCGCGGAGCAGAACCGTGCTTCGAAGGAGATCGGAAGAGCCGCACCCGAGCACCGGCAAGCCGCGATCGAAGCTGCAAAGGCTCTCTCGGACGAGCTGAAGGCTCTCGAGCCCGAGCTCGAGTCGCTGCAAGCGAAACTCGATGAAACTGCCGCCTACCTCCCGAACATCCCGCACGAGTCGGTCCCTGAAGGGCTGTCTGAAGACGACAACGTCGTCGAGCGCGAGGTCGGAGACAAACCCTCGTTCGATTTCCAGCCGAAGGATCACGCGACGCTCGCAGAAGGCCTGGGAATCGTCGACTTCGAGCGCGCCGCGAAGGTCTCCGGCGCGCGGTTCGCGTATCTCAAGGGGGCCGGAGCGATCCTGGAGTTCGCGCTGGTGCGCTTCGCGGTCGACCGGTTGCAGTCGTCCGGGTTCACGCCCGTCGTTACGCCGGTCCTGGTCCGGGAGCCCGCGATGTACGGAACCGGTTTTCTCCCGGCCGACGAACACGAGTACTACCGGGTCGAGCGTGACGACCTCTACCTGATCGGCACGTCGGAGGTAGCGCTCGCGGCCATGCACTCGGACGAGATCCTCGACGAAGGATCGTTACCCCTCAGGTATTCGGGGTTCTCGTCGTGCTTCCGCCGGGAGGCGGGCAGCTATGGCAAGGAGACGCGCGGGCTGATACGCGTCCACCAGTTCGACAAGGTCGAACAGTTCTCGTTCGCGCACCCGGAGCGGTCGTGGGACGAGTACGAGGTCATCAGGGCGAATCAGGAGGCGATCCTTCAGGCGCTGGAGATCCCGTACCGCGTGCTCGTGATGTGTGCAGGCGATCTCGGCGCCTCCGCGGCGAAGAAAGTCGATCACGAGGCGTGGCTCCCGAGCGACGAACGCTTCATGGAGGTCACTTCTGCAACGAACGCGACCGATTACCAGGCGCGGCGCTTGCAGATCAGAGCTCGAACGGGGAGTGACAAGGCGTATCTCGTGCACACGTTGAACGGCACGGCGTGCGCGGTGGGAAGGATGATCGTCGCGTTGCTCGAGACCCACCAGCGCGGCGACGGCAGTGTTTCGATCCCCGAAGCACTTCGTCCTTTCACCGGGTTCGACGAGCTGCGGG
>JAHWJK010000043.1 GCA_019348445.1 Actinomycetota bacterium
TCGATGTAGTCGGGGCGCTTGTTCTGATACTTCAGGTAGTACGCGTGCTCCCACACGTCGATGCCGACGAGCGGCGTGTAGCCGTCCATGTACGGCGAGTCCTGGTTCGCACAAGTGATGACGTCGAGGCTCCCGTTCTTCGAGACGAGCCACGCCCATCCGGAGCCGAAGTGGTTCGTTGCTTCGCCCGAGAACTTGTCGCGGAACTCCTTGAAGGAACCGAACGCGGAGGTGATCGCATCGGCGATCGCTCCACTCGGCTCGCCGCCACCGTCGGGGCCCATCGTCTCCCAGAAGATCGTGTGGTTGCTGTGGCCACCGCCGTGGTTGCGCACGGGCTTCTTCTTGTCCTCGGGGACGTCGTTGAAGTTCCGCAGCAGCTCGTGCACGTCCGGGTACTTCTCGTCGAATCCCGTTCCGTCGACCGCGGCATTCAGTTTGTCGACGTAGGTCTTGTGGTGCTTCGAGTGGTGGATCTCCATCGTCTGCGCGTCGATGTGCGGTTCGAGCGCGGAGTAGTCGTAGGGGAGATCGGGCAGTGAATAAGCCATTGCGTCCTCCTTTGAGCTGGAAGCTCCTTCGGGACGTCCAACCTAACGCGCGCTGCGGCCCTTCCCCGACGGGTTACTCGGCGTTCTGCTGCGCGCTCGTTTTCGAGGCCCCCAGTGCTTGCTCGACCTTGTGCAGCAGGGCGCTCATCTCATACGGCTTGCCGAGGAAGTCCGTCGCTCCCATCTCGGCCCCTATCCGCCGATTCTCGGGCGAGATGTCGCCGGACATCACGATCATCGGGATCTCGTGCTCGGGGACCGCCTCCTGCACGCGCCGCATCACTTCGAGGCCATCGACGTGAGGCATGTGGAGGTCGAGAAGGAGGAGGTCGGGGTCGAGCTTGCGGACGAGGGCTTCGACACTACGCGCGTCGCTGGTGGCGTGAACATCGGTAAAGCCCGAGGTCTCGAAGAAAAGCTCTAAGAGATGGACGTTGTCCGCGTCGTCTTCGACGATCAGGATCTTCGAGTTTCTGATGTCGTCGCTCATGTTTTTTCGGTCCGTCCTCCCACCGCAGAACGTTATATCGACGACGCGCATTCTCCTTGAGTACTTAGGTACCGTGACGCCGCGGCGCCCGGCCGGGTGATCAACCATTAGGACTACTGCTGCCGTAAGAGATAGTCCGCTATGACCATTGGCGTTTTGGGTCAAACCGGAAAAGATCGGTTCATGAAGGTCATCACTCGTTTCGTGCCGCGTTTCTTGCTGACCGCGCTCGTTCTCGCAACACTTTTGGCCATAGCGCTCCCTGCGGGTGCCCAAGAGAACCTCAACACGGTGACGGTCTCGGCGATGAAGCAGGTCGATATCGAAGCAGATATCGCACGAGCGACCTTCGGTGTTCGATCGAAAGACGTGTCGGCGAAGGTCGCGACGTCGGAACTGAGCGAACGGACGCGGTCGGTGCTCGATGCGCTGAAAGATGTCGGCTTTACTTCCGACGAACTGTCGACCGGCGAGGTCCGGCTTTATCGGACCTGCATCGCCCGCTGTCGCGATTCGAATCGGCGCGATGGGATCGCTCCCGATCGTGTCATGGGGTACGTCGGCTCTGCCGTCGTGCGGCTGGAGACGAAGAAGCTCGACAGGCTCGGCGTCGCGGTGGATGCGGCGGTCGCCGGCGGCGCGAAGTCGATCCGCAACATCTCTTACGACGTTGAGAACAAGGACGCGGCGGTTCTCGAAGCTCTCCGTCAGGCGATGCGATTCGCGAAGGCGAAGGCACAGGTCATTGCCGAAGAAGCGGGGCGCGAGCTTGGGCCTGCGGTGATCGTGACCGAAGGCCGAACGTCGGCACCGGAGAGGTACTCCCTCACTTCAGACTTGCAGGCAAGCACGATCGAGAGCGCTGGAGGCGCGGCGGGTTCGATCCCGTTCCCGGTCGAGCCTCCGACGCTCAATGCGAGCGCACGCGTGACCGTGACGTGGGAGCTTCTCTAGGTCTCTTTCCTTCGAGGCTCGAGTGACGCCGGTTCGGTGCGCACGAAGTCGCCGGGGTGCAGACCGAAGATCTCGTGGCGCTCGGCCATCATCTGACTGACCATCTCGCGAGCGACCTGCAACGTCTTCCCGAGGACCTCGAGCCCTCGTTCTTGCTCGCCCAGTTCGATCGACGTCTTCGCAACGACGAGCCCCTGGATGATCGAGTCGTGGATCTCCAGCGCGGCTTGCTGTCGGAGTTGCGCTTCCCGGACCTGCGCCGCGGCCTGACGGTCGGACGCGTCCCGGATGAGCGCGAGCACCCTGCGGCCGTCGTCGGGAGACGTTGTCTTCACGGAGTTGAGTGTCAGCTCGACGGGGAAGATCGAGCCGCCCTTTCGCATGGCTTCGACTTCGACCGGCTTACCTGAATCGACCAAGTCACCCTCGCCGTTCTGCTGGTACCGGGCGAGACCGGCGCGATGTAGGTCGACGAGGTGAGGGGCGACGAGCTGATGCAGCAACATCGAAAGCGCCTCGTCCCTCGAATAGCCGAACATCTCCGCGGCACCGCGGTTCCAGAGCAGGATGCATTCACTCTTCGCATCGGCGACGATCACGGCGTCTCGAATGTCCTCGAACAGTCGGCCGATGCCGAAATCCTCGGGACGATGCGGCTGCGTCATACAGTGAGCCTAGAGCCGATGGGACTCCATCATCGTTCTCTACCCGAGCTCAGTCTTCACGTGACGGTGCCTCTCAAAGCCGGCGCATTCCTAGACCCTAGATAGGCTGATCCGATCGGGCGGTTAGCTCAGCGGTAGAGCACTGCGCTTACAACGCAGGGGTCGGCGGTTCGAACCCGTCACCGCCCACCCACCTTGCCGTCGACTATCTCGACTCCTTCTGCTCGCAGTCGTCGCGCTTGTTCCTTCACTTTAGGTGACGCCAAACGACCGTCCGAGCGGACGACTCGCCACCAGGGTAGGCCTTCGGTGCGCGCAAGGATGTTGCCGACGGCCCTCGCAGCGCGCGGGGAACCTGCCTCCTGCGCGATCTCGCCATACGACGCGATGTCACCGGATCGCAGCCGGCGGACCGCGGCGACGACTGCGCGCTCGAAAGCCTCGGGTTCGGACATTGATCTCACGTCGATCGGCTTCTGGATGTCGCGATTCTCTACTGCGGCCAAGGCGTGCGCCAATCGCGGCGGCTTAACCTGCTTCGATGGGCACCGGGTTGACTCTCCTGATCGACGCGGCCAGTCTCGTTTACCGCGCCTTGTTCTCAACCCCGGATTCTGTCGTGGCCCCCGACGGAACTCCTATCAACGCCGCTCACGGGTTCCTCGGGATGCTCGCGCGCCTCGTGAACGACCGCGATCCCGACTTCATCTGTTGCGCGGCCGACGACGCGTGGCGCCCGCGCTGGCGCGTCGACCTCGTCGATAGCTACAAAGCGTTCCGCGCCGAGCCGGAGAGCGCGCAGGAACTTGCCGAGGACAGGCTCGCTCCGCAGATGCCCGTGCTGTTCGACCTCCTGGCGGCGTGTCGGATACCGGTCGTGGGCCATCCCGAGCACGAGGCCGAGGACGTCATCGGCACGCTGGCGCAGCGCGCGCCGGGACCTGTTGGAGTCGTGTCCGGCGATCGCGATCTCTTCCAGATCGTGCGCGACCCCGATATCTACGTGCTGTTCCCGCGGCGAGGTGTAAGCGAGATGGACGTGGTTAACGAGAGCTACATCGAGAAGCGCTACGGCATCCCCGGTCGCGCGTATCGTGACTTCGCAATTCTGCGCGGCGACCCATCGGACGGGCTCCCGGGAGTGCGCGGGATCGGCGACAAGCTTGCCGCCGCGCTCGTCGCCCGTCACGGAAGTCTCGACCGGATCATTGAAGCGGCGGAGGCTTCCGAGCCGGGGGTCGCTCTCGGAAAGGTCCGGCGGGACCTGGATTACGTGAGACGGGCCGCGAAGGTCGTGGAGATCCCGACCGATCTGCCGATCCCGGACATCG
This sequence comes from Actinomycetota bacterium, assembly GCA_019348445.1. Classification (GTDB taxonomy): domain Bacteria; phylum Actinomycetota; class CADDZG01; order CADDZG01; family WHSQ01; genus JAHWJK01. Next base: position 3,992 of record JAHWJK010000043.1, read on the forward strand.
ATCTCGCTCGGCCCCGCGAAGAACCCGACGAGTCGGCGTACGAGATGGCGGACGAATGGGGATTGGGAGGCGCGTTGCGCCGCCTCGTGGCTGCGCTTCGTCGAGCGGAATTACAGTGACCTGTGTGCCGATAACTCCCGACACAAAGGATTGGACGTGGGTCCTAGAGAGGACCTGTCCCGAGTGTGGCTTCGACGTGACGTCATTCCCTAAGGAGCGGGTGGGGGAGATGGTGCGGGCGAACGCGGCCGAATGGCCGCGGGTGCTCGACCATCCCAAGGTCCGGGAGCGTCCGTCCGATGACCGTTGGTCCGCACTCGAGTATGCGTGTCACGTGCGCGACGTCTTTCGCTTGTACGACCGGCGCCTCCAGATGATGCTCGAACAGGACGATCCGCACTATGCGAATTGGGATCAAGACGACGCAGCGTCTGGTTACGCAGGCGAAGACCCGCAGCGCGTCGCCGAAGAGATCGTCATCGCCGGCGACGCGCTCGCCGCGCGTTTCGATTCGGTCCACGGTGACCAATGGGAACGGACGGGTACCCGCAGCGACGGAGCCCGGTTCACCGTCGAGAGTTTCGCTCGGTATTTCATCCACGACCCGATCCACCACATCCACGACGTAAACCGGGGATACGCCCGCCTAGCACAGTGACTGCACAGGCCTCACGCGGGCAGGAGGACCGCCTGCGTACGCCGTAAGCCGAAGTTCTGCTCAAGTGCGGCCATCTGCGTCCCGATGAACGCGGATATGGGGATGCAGGGGGCGTGGGATCCACCAGCGAACGCGGCTCATCCGGTCGCGTCGTCGGCCGACCCACGCGAAGGTTCCGCCGCGTGGCGTGCGGAACAGATAGCAACGGGTCAGATCCCGATCTCCGTCGGCGCTCGCCCGCTGGGTTCTTCCGCGGAGGCGAGCCGATCGACCGACATGAGTCCACTTATCGGCTCGCTCGTGAAGATCGGCATCGTCGTCGCGATCGCATTCTTCGTGTGGTTCCGTTTCTTCTATTCGACGGCGCCGACCTCCGACGAGATCAAAGCCGCGTTCGTTCCCATAGCGGGTTACGAATACGGCGCTGCCGATTCAGCGACTGCGAAGACCGTCGAGGGCATCGCCGAGAGTTACCCGGGTTTCGAAGACGAGATCAGCGACTTCCAGGCACGGGAGATCTACTCCGGCGGTCGCGTCGTCGGCATCGTGATGATCGGGGGATTTGAATACAGCGACGACATCCAGTCGGACTTCGAGGCGGGCGCGGTCGACGACGGTGGGATGGCAGTGACCTTGGGACTGACGGGCAAGACCTTCACCGCGTACGAAGCGTCCAAGCCGCCGGCGCATGCCGTGATGTGGCTCGACGAGGATGGGTACCTCTACGGCGTCGTCACCAGTGTTCCAGTGCACGCGCGCAACATCGCCAGCGCTCTCGGGAGCGCCGCGCTCTAGCTTTCGTTTCCGCGCCTCGCAGACGGTCCCCCCGGTATCGGCGCGTCTTAGGGTGGTTGCGTGGCGCGGTTGACGAGCGGAGACCTGTCCGGAGCGGTGGCCGATCTCGGCGTCCTGGTCCCGTTGGCGGCTGCTCTGGTTCTCGTGAACGGCGTGCAGCCCGGCCCGTTGTTGATCGGTGCCGGAGCGCTCGCGCTGGGGGCCGGTCTCTTCTTCAGGATCCCGTTCCCGGTTCAGCCGCTCAAGGCCCTGACCGCGCTCGCGGTCGCGCAGGGTGTTGCACCAGAGATCATTCATGCCGCCGGCCTCGAGATCGGAATCTTGTTCGTCGTGCTCGGAGCAACCGGAGTGGCCGACCGCCTCGCGATCTTGTTCACGAAAGACGTCATCCGCTCCCTTCAGTTCGCGGTGGGCATACTGCTCGTCGTAAGCGCCGTTCGACTCTCGGTCGAACCACCCGCCGTATTCGGCGCGACCTTTGGTGACGAATGGGTCGTGCTCCTGACCGTCGCCGTGGTCGTTGTGGTTGCAGTCGCGAGTCGTTTCGAGTGGAATCCCGCGGGAGCGCTTATCCTGCTTGGCGGCGTCGTGGCCACGTCGGCGATCGCGGCGCCGGCGGTTGGACCACCTGCGTTCAACCTACCGGCGCTGTCGCTGCCTCCCTTGTCGGTCTTTGGCAGCGCCTTTTTATTGCTCGTGATCCCTCAGGTCCCGCTCACGTACGGAAACGCGATCGTCGGCGTTAGCGATCTCGCCGCGGAGCAGTTCGGTACGAGAGCGATCAGGGTGACACCTCGAGCCGTCGCCTTGAGCTGCGGCCTCGGGAACGTCGCTTCCGCGGTCATCGGTGGGATGCCGATGTGCCACGGGTCCAGCGGATTGTCCGCGCACGTTCGTCTCGGCGCGCGGTCGCACGCGATGAACGTGCTTTTGGGGACGACGCTGATCGTGGTGGGCCTCGTTTATTCGGAGCATGTGATCGCACTCTTCGGCGTACTGCCGGTCTGGGCGCTGGCCGGTTTCCTCGCGTATGCGGGCATGCGACATGCGGTTCTCGTCGCCGACCTCCGCGGCAAACGCCTGGCGATCGCGATCGTCGCGGGGACGGCAGGTGTTGCCACCGGCAACCTGATCTTCACGACGGCGCTCGCTATCGCGAGTGAGTTCGGAGCTCGGTTGTGGCGGCGCCGCGACGCGGTACCGTCACGTGTATGAGCACCGACGACAAGAACCGCGACGAGCACGACGAGAGCGTCCCCGACCGGGTCCCCGCGATCGAGTCGACCGACGAGGAAGACGACGAGGACAAGGACAAGAAGGAGAAGGACGCGACCGTCGACCACACCTCGGAGCAGTCGATGGACGGAAGCGATCCGCCCGCGTGGTGAATTAGGTCGCGTACCTGAGCAGCGCCCCAACACCCTCTCGGGGCCCGTGCTGGTCGCCTACGTCCGGGATCACGATGACCCGGGCTCCCGTGCCGAACGTTGCGCGGACCAGAACGTCGGCGGCGTCGGCTTCCTCGATGTCGTCGATGCCGAGTCCTTCCAGCGTTGCTCGATCCACCGATGCCTGTGTCAGGTCCGATCTCGAGAAGTACGCCTTGTCGTCCACGCGACCCGGCGAGATCAGCAAGCTGTCGACCTGCGCTTTGCCAAGCGCAGACAAAGTCGCGGCGACGCCTTCCACGGCCAAGTCGTTCTGCCCGCGTTCCTCCTGGAACTTCTCGAGCGTTCGTTCGACCGACTGCCCGACCCACGCGGCCGCAGCCTTGTCGAGCTCTTCCTGTATGTCTTGCAGCTCATGCGGCTCGGTCGAGAGCTCGAACGAGGTCGCTTCGATCTCCTGTGGGATGTGCTCCTTGATGAACTGGATCGAGCGGACATCCCCGGCGATGACGACGAATTCGATGTCCTCGACCGAGACGATCTTCGAGAGTTCGTCGACTACGGATCTGGCGTTCGCTTCCCACGTGTTCTCCGCTCGGTTCTGGAACCGGCGCTGCGACCAACCTCCCGGATGCACCTTCATGATCGGGTCGTCGTCACCTTCGACCTCGGTCGTGTCCTCGACGTGATGGCCGGTGATGACGTGGATCTCGGCCCCCTTGCGGTCGGATAGGACCACTGCGTAACGCGGGTTGTCCTGCTGCCATTCGAGCAACCGGACGATCCGAGGCGTCTGAGCGACCGTGATCGAGTCCGCGATGCGGCGCGAGAGGAACCGTCGTAGGAACACGTTTTCGCCCGCGGTGAACGCAACCAGCCCGTTCCCTTTGCGGTGCGAACCCGCCACGAGGTCGTCGAGCGCGGCGAGGGCTTGCTCGGGAGCGCCCTTCTCCGCGGCCTCCTCGCGCATCCCGCGCCATCTCAGCGCGAGCTCGTCGGGTGCGTCCTCCGATGTGCCTTCGGTATTCAGGTACACAGAGACGAACGGGCCTTGCTGATCGAACAGTGTCCTGAGGTCGGCGTTATAACTCTGCGTCATCGCGTTCCTAAGCCTCCCGGATCTGCTTGTTTCCCTGGGTGTTGCCCGCAAACCGCCTGCGACTAACCTGCCCGCATGGACGTTGATGGGGCTCTGGACGGACTCTTTTCGAAGCCGCTCGACACGTTCACCGAGGCGCGGAACGCTCTCGTCGCCGACGCGAAGAAGGCGGCCGACGACGACGCCGCGCGCTCGATCAAGCAGCTCAAGAAACCGACGATCGGCGCGTGGACCCTCAATCAGCTCGTTCGTCGACATCCCGACGTCATGTCGGAGTTGGTCGAGGTTCGCGATCGCCTCGAGAACGCTGGATCACCGAAAGAGCTTCGGGACCTGTCTGGTCGCCGCCGCGAGCTGGTCACGGAATTGACGGTTCTCGCGAAAGAGATCCTCGAGGACTCTCCGTACGAGGCCTCTCACGCGACGTTAGAGAAAGTGTCGCAAGGGCTGCTCGCCGGGGGCAGCGATGAGGAGCGTGAGCTTCTGCAGAAGGGGCGGCTCAGCCGCGAGCCGTCGTCGCCGGGCCTCGAAGCGTTCGGGTTCGAAGCGGGAGGCGTGGCCGCCGCGCCGTCGGTTTCTCTCAAGGAGCAGCGCGAGGTGCAGAAGCTACGCCGCGACGCCGAACGCCTTCAGCAAGAGGCAGCGCGCCTCGAGCAAGAGGCCGCGTTCGCAGAAGAGCAGGCGCGTCGTGCGCGTGAAAAAGCCGATGACGCTCACCGAGACGCCGAATCGGCACGCGAGAAAGCCGACGAGGCGGCCGAAGCCGCGGGGCTATAGCTCGCGGGCGATGAAGTCCTCTAGCTGCCGGAGCGTGCGGACCTCCACCATCCGGTCGACGTAGGCGGCGTACTCCGAAGCTGCAGAGTCACCCGTATCCCAGTCTCCGATCGGTTCCGGATTCAGCCAGAACGTGTGGCGCGCCTTCTTCGACAGAGCCTTCAGCGCCCACGTCCGGCGCGACCGGTAGTTGTTGCGGGCGTCGCCGAGGATGAGCAAGGTGGCGCGCGGGCCGATCTCGTTGCCGTAGGTCTCCCAGAAGCTCTCGAGAACGCTGCCGTAGTCGCTGTGCCCGTCCCCGGAAACGACATCGGCCTCTTCGTTCATACGGTCTACGGCCGCGACGAAATCCTCGTCGTCGAAGAAGTCGGTGACCTCGTCGATCGAATCGACGAAGGCGAACGAACGTACCCGTGAGAACTGCGCAGCCAGGGCATGAGTCAGCATCAAAGAGAACCGGGCGAAGCGCGCGACGGAGCTGGAGATGTCGCACAGCACGATCAGCTCGGGACGATGCGGGACGCGGTGACGGAATTCGGTGTCGAACGGCACGCCGCCGGTCGACATCGAATGACGGACCGTACGGCGGATGTCTAATGCGCCCCTTGTCGAGCGCCGCCGCTTCATCGCGACGCGTGTGGCGAGTTTGCGAGCCAGCGGCCGGATCGCTTTTCTCAGTTCGGCCATATCCGCGGTCGCGCTGAGGAATGGCAGGTCCTCGATGACCGGGGTCACCGCGTAGCGAGCGACGGCGGCCGGTCCTCGCTGCTCCGCGACGCGCCGGCGCGTCTCGGCGAGCGACAACCGGCGAAAGTCGCGCACGCGTGCTTCGAATTCGTCGCGTTGCAGTCGTCGTTCGATCTCGGAAGCCGCAGGATCCGGCTCGAAGCGTTCGAGCAGCGACTGGATGTCGAGTGTCCGCATGACCTGATAGTTGGAATACCAATCGCCGGAAGGCGAATTCTGTAGTCGGCCGAAGTTAGCAACGGCACGCCGCGCGATGTCGCCGAGCGCAGCAACGTCCCCCGTAACGAGTGCATCGAACAGCTCGTCGCGCAGCGCGTCGTGTTCGGCGGGACGATCCTCGTCCTCGCGCGGTTCGGACGCGGGTCCACGGCCGGTGGCGAAGTACAGCTCGAAGAGCGTGTCGAACGCGTGCCGATGCGAGTCCGACTTGATCATCGTCGCAGCGAGAGCGGATCGGACGCCGTCCTTGTCGACGAATTCGACATGTTTGATCGCGTTCAGCGCATCGATCTCTTCACTTACCGCGACGGGGATCCCCGCACCCCGCAACGCGTCGGTCAGCTCGAGGAGGCGATCAAGCATCCAGGTGGTCGGTCGCCTTCGTGATGTCGGTCTGGTATTTGAGCAGGACCGGCATCGTCTGCCTCAGCGTTTCGGGATCGATAGTGGTGATGCTGAGGTGCAGCAGCGTCCGCGCCCAGTCGAGCGTTTCCGCGATCGACGGCGCCTTCTTCAGTTCGAGCTCGCGGATCGATCGGACCAGCCGCACGATTTGCTCGGCCAGCGTCTCCGATAGTTCCGGTACGCGCGCGAGGACTATCGCTTTCTCCCGCTCGACATCCGGGTAATCGAGGTACAGATACAGGCACCGTCGTTTCAACGCTTCCGATAGCTCGCGTTCGTTGTTGGAGGTCAGCACGACGTACGGCCGCACTCTCGCCTCGACGGTGCCCATCTCGGGGATCGTGATCTGCCAGTCGGAGAGGACCTCGAGCAGCAATGCCTCAGCCTCGAAGTCGAGCTTGTCGATCTCGTCGATCAACAGGACGACCGGATCGTCGGATCGCAGTGCCTTCAGCACCGGGCGCTCGAGCAGGAACTCCTCATCGAAGATGTCGTCGGACAGCTCGTCCCACGACGTCCCTTGTCCGGCTTGGATGCGCAGCAGTTGCTTCCGATAGTTCCACTCGTACAGAGCCTTCGTTTCGTCGACGCCCTCGTAACACTGCAACCTCACGAGTGGGAGCTTCGACGAAGCGGCGACGGCTTTGGCCAACTCCGTCTTGCCGACACCTGCCGGCCCCTCGACGAGCAGTGGTTTGCCGAGTCGATCGGCGAGGTGGACGACGGTCGCTATGGACGAGTCCGCGAGGTAACCGACACTCTCGAGCCGCGTCCGAACGTCGTCGATCCCGCTGAAGCGGAACTCTTCGGCCATCGCAGAATCGTAGATGGAGTGAGGCTTCTAAGCTTCCCGGCGTGATGATGGTGGCGGCCCCTTCCATCCTCGACCCGGCAGGACCGGGCGCCCGTCTCATCGAGTCGTTGTGGTGGCCGATGTTGTGGATCTCCACCGCAGTGTTCGTCATCGTTTGCGTCTTCTTGCTGAGGGCGATGGCGCGCGGGCGCCGCGACGGTTACGAGTCCCTCGACCGGCGCGAACCGAGGTGGGGCGAACCCTTCATCGCCATCGCGGGCGTCTTCATCCCGGCTCTGATCCTCGCCGGCGTTTACGTGTACTCGCTGCGCCAGATGGACGTGCTCTCCGACATCGGCGATGACGCGTCTTACGAGATCGAGGTCGTGGCTCGGAATTGGTGGTGGGAGGCGCGCTATCCGAACGGTGCGGTGACCGCGAACGAGATCCACATCCCGGCGGGGGAGCCGGTGCGGCTGAAGCTCACTGCCGCCGACGTCATTCACAGCTTCTGGGTCCCCGAGCTACAGGCGAAGACGGATCACGTGCCCGGACACGACAACTACATGTGGATCGAGGCCGACGAGCCGGGACGGTATCGCGGGCAGTGCGCGGAGTTCTGCGGCTTGCAACACGCGAACATGATCTTCTACGTCGTCGCAGACGCGCCTGACGTTTTCGACGAGTGGGTCGCGAACGAAGCCGCCGATGCCGATGCCGTCGGGACACCCGGCGAACAGCTCTTCCTCGACGCATCGTGCGCCGGTTGCCATACCGTCCGCGGCACCACTGCCGACGGGGATCTCGGACCCGATCTCACCCACCTTGCGACACGGGAGACGATCGCGGGTGTGGTCGCGAACTCACGCGAGAACCTGCGCGCCTTCAGCGCCGATCCGCACACGTTCAAGCCCGGCGTATCGATGCCGCCGACCGAACTCTCGCCGGACGAGCTCGACGCGGTCGTCGACTATCTGATGGAGCTCGACTGATGGCGACGCTCGCCGAAAAGTTGGACGCGGTGTGGGCCGAGAAACCCGGCATCGCGAGTTTCATCTCGACGGTCGACCACAAGCGCATCGGGTTCCGTTACTTCTACACGGGGATGCTGTTCCTGATCCTCGGCGGCATCGAGGCGCTGTTGATCCGGATGCAGCTCGCCGGTCCCGAACTCGATCTCGTAACGCCGGAGGCGTTCAACCAGCTGTTCTCGATGCACGGCATCACGATGATGTTCCTGTTCGCGATGCCGGTGCTGTCGGGATTCGGCAACTACTTCGTCCCACTGATGATCGGTGCCCGCGACATGGCCTTCCCGCGCCTCAACGCGTTCGGCTATTGGGTCTTCCTCGCGGGCGGGCTGTTCATGTACTCGGCGTTCCTCACCGGCTCGGCTCCGAACGACGGGTGGTTCAACTACCTGCCCCTCGCGGACAAGTCGTTCACGCCGGGGCCCAACATCGACTTCTACGCGCTCGGTCTCATCTTCCTGGGCATCTCGACGACCGGCGGAGCGATCAACTTCATCGTGACCGCTCTCAAGCTGCGCGCGCCGGGGATGACCCTGAACCGGATACCGATCTTCGTATGGGGCGAACTAGCGATGGCGTTCCAGATCATCTTCGCCCTGCCGATGCTGACGCTCGCGTGCATCTTGCTGGTCCTGCAGCGGAAGTTCGGGTTCCACTTCTACGACCCCGGAGGAGGGGGTGACCCGATCCTGTGGCAGCACCTGTTCTGGATCTTCGGGCACCCCGAGGTCTACATCGTCGTGCTTCCGGCCTTCGGGATCGCGTCCGCGATCA
>JAHWJK010000044.1 GCA_019348445.1 Actinomycetota bacterium
AGCGGGGGCGGACTACTACTCGTTCGTGTTGCGGTTCGACCGTAACGAGCGCGTCCGGCACTGCTTCCGTCAGCGACGGATCGATGAAGATGTGAAGGCCCTCCTGCTCTAGTCGTGTTTCTCCTTCGTGCGGTCCGTCGGCAAGCTCGACCTGAACCGACACTCCGCCTCCGAGACCCGTCGCGGCAACCAACCGGACCCCGGCCGCGTGCGGTGCGAGCGCCAACGAGCGCTTGAGGACCTCAACGGCTTCGGGAGTCACGTCGATGCTCATGGCGACCTATCCTCACCTGCATGGACGACAAGGTGAGACGTTTCTTGGAGAACCACCACGATGCGGTGCAGGCGACGATCAAGAAAGACGGTACGCCGCACGTAGCCCGGATCGGGATCGGTCTCGTCGACGGCAAGCTGTGGAGCTCGGCGACGCAGGATCGCGTGCGGACGAAGCACCTGCGGCGCGATCCTCGGTCCACTCTGATGGTGATGGGAGACGACCGATGGCAGTGGCTGGGGCTAGAAACGAAGGTCACGATCCTCGATGGCCCCGATGCGCCCCAACTGAATCTGAAGCTGTACCGGGTGCTGGCGGGGGAGCCCGATGACCTCGACGAGTATCTCGAGGCGATGGTCGCCGAGAAACGGCTCATCTACGAGTTCGAGCCGGTGCGGGCGTATGGTCAGTACTGATCAAACCTGGTCGAATACGGACAAACGTTCGACAACTTCTTAAGCCCCTCGCGAGCGGCGCCGATATGCATTAGAGCCGAGGGGATCGAGGAGTTCACCGCGGCCGAACGTCGACAAGAGGGGCTGGATTGAGCGTCACGCAGGCGGGGTGGGGCGAGCACGGCATGACGAGTGACGCCGCTCATCTCGAATGGTATCGACGACTCGCGGATGTCTTTCGCGATGTCCTTTCGGAGCAGAGCCTTCACGCGCTTCTCGAGCGCATCGCGGACACGGTCGCCGAACTGGTTCCGTACGACTCGCTCATCATCTACGAAGCCGACGAAGGCCAGCGTCGGCTGAGACCGGTCCTGGCGCGCGACGAGTGGTCGGAACAGATCATGGAGACCGTATGTGAATACGGGGTCGGTATCACCGGATGGGCCGTCGAGAACCAAGAACCCGTACTCGCGAACCGGGCCGATGAAGATCCTCGGGTCCTGTCGATCCCCGGTACGCCACTCGAGCCCGAAGCGTTGATCTGCATCCCACTGATCTCGCGGGACAAGGTGAAGGGTTCTCTCAACATCTACAGGCAAGGTAAAGATGCGCGATTCACCGACGAGGAATTCGAGCTCGCCGCGCGCTTCGGTGATGCAGCGGCACTCGCGATCGACAATGCGAAGCTGCTTTCGATCCTCGAGCAGCAAGCGCTGACCGATCCGCTGACAGGTCTCTACAACCACCGTCACTTCCAGGAGCGGCTGCGTAGCGAGCTCGAGCGTGCCAATCGTTCGAAAGATTCGACCGCGTTGCTCCTCCTGGATATCGACGACTTCAAAAAGGTCAACGACATCTACGGCCACTCCATGGGCGACAACATCCTCGTTGCTCTGGCGGACGTGCTGAAGGAGACGGTCAGAGCTTCCGATGTCCCGTGCCGGATCGGCGGCGAGGAGTTCGCCGTGATCCTTCCTAGCTGCGACGCCGGCGATGCACTCGGCCTCGCGACGCGTCTGCTCAACAACTTCGGCGAGCTCGACTTCGAGGAGGTCGGCGGCGTCTCTGTGTCGCTGGGTATCAGTCAGGGACCCGAGCACGCGATGAACGCTCGCGAGCTACTCACGTACGCAGAGGCCGCGATGCTGACCGCGAAGGCGAAGGGCGGCAACCGCGTCATCCTCTTCGACGAGGAACTCAGCGATCATCCGGGCGCGCCGACGGGATCGAAGCGGGACGTCAAGTCGGTCGCGCACTTGAAGATGCTGCAGAGTCTCGCCGGCAAGCTCAACCGCCTGAACGACGTCTCCGAGATCGGAACGACGATCGGCAAGGAGCTTCGCACCCTTATCGACTACCACTCGTGTCGCGTCTACGTCGTCGACGAGAACGACCACCTGCGCCCGATCACGGCACGTGGCGACCTGATGGACTACCCGACGGGCCACGGCGCGAACGCGTGGATGAAGGTAGGTGAAGGCATCGCAGGGCGTGCGGCCCTGACGGGTCGCCCGATCAACGTCCCGAACCAACTCGAATGCGATTTCGCGCTGATCCTTCCGGGAACCGAGCACGTCGAGCAATCGGTGCTGGCGACTCCGCTCGCTTACGGGACGAAGGTCATCGGCGTCATCACGATCACCAAGCTCGGCGTCAACCAGTTCACGGAAGAAGACGTCCAGCTGCTCGAAGTCCTCGCCGGGCACGCTTCGGTCGCGATCGAGAACGCCCGCCTCTACGAGAGGGAGCGCCGCGAGGCGGAGCACGCGCGCACGCTGCTCGATTTCGCCGACCAGGTCTCCAAGGCGCCGTCGTTCCACTCGATCGGCGAGGAGACGGTGAAGAAGGCGGCCAGCTTGCTGGAGTCCGGACAGGCGTCGTTGTGGTTGCAGGAACACCCGTCGGGCAAGTTCAAGTGTGCCGCGCATCACGGCTACGTCGGCGATCCCGAAGCCGAGCCGATCATCAGAGAGGACGTCGAGTCGATCGACGGCGAGAACTTCCTCTGGGGCCATGAGTCCCCGTGGATCGCGAGTCCTCAACTTCAAGAGCAGTTCTTCCACACGCCCCCGTCGGCGGCATCGCGCCACATCGCGGTCGCGCCGCTGCGAACCGGTCACGGCGTCCGCGGCTGGATCACGGTTCGGTCGCCCGATCCCGGAGACACATACTTCCGTCCCGAGCACCTCAAGTTGCTCGAGGGCCTCAGCTATCAGGCGTCGGTCGCTATGCAGAAGGCGAGCCTTTACAAGGCGCAGAAGGAAGAGGCCGAGGTTGCGAACGCGCTCCTGCAGTTCAGCCGCGAGCTTGCACGTGCGGAAGGTCTCGATGAGGTGCTCGATCGCGTGGTGCAACAGGCTGCACGGATCCTGGGATCGCCGAAGGTCTCGGTGTGGATGCAGAGGAGTGACAACCAGGTGACGCCGCGCGCGTGCTGGGGCTATAGCGAGGACGACTCCACCCGCATCGAAGGTCTAAGGGTTTCGGAAGACATCGCTCTCCGACTGATGGCCGGTAAAGAGCCATTCGTCAGCCATCCGCACGACGTCCCGTACGCCGACGAGATGAAGATCGTTGCCGGCGACGCTCCCTTCGTCGTCGGCCCGATGCAACTCGACGGCCGCCTCGGGTGCATCCTCGCCGTGGCGCCGGCCGTAGGCGAGTACTCGTTCTCCGACAAGAAGATGCGTCTCCTCGCCGGTATATGCGACCAGGCGAAGCTCGCCGTCGCCAACGCGTCCAGCTTCGAGAGCTTGGAGCGCACGTTCTTCCAGACCGTCGAGGCCCTCGCGAATGCCCTGGAAGCCCAGGACGAATACACGGCATCTCACGCACGCTCGCTGACCGACATGGTCCTGGACGTTGGAGCCGAACTTGGGGTCGAGGGCAAAGACCTGAAGCGTCTCGAACTTGCCGCGCTGTTCCACGACATCGGCAAGATCGGTATCCCGTCGGAGATCATTCGCAAGCCCGGCCCCCTCGACGACGACGAATGGAAGATCATGAAGCTCCATCCGGAGCTGGGTGCGAAGATCCTCGCCCCGATCGACCGACTGGCCGACGTCGTGCCGATCGTTCGAGCCTGCCACGAGCACTACGACGGCAGCGGCTATCCCGACCAGCTCCGCGGTGACGCGATCCCCATCGAAGCGCGGATCATCCTCGTATGCGACGCGTTCGACGCGATGACGACGGATCGTCCGTACAGGAAAGCGCTACCCGTGGAAGAAGCGTGTCGCCGGCTCGAAGAGTCGAACGGGCGGCAGTTCGATCCGGAGATCGTCGCGGCGTTCATGCGCTGCCTCCCGAAGTTCCTCGAGGCCGACGACGAGGCCCACGCGATCGAAGGCCACGCGACGGCGGGGAACGGTCACGGCGCGGGTGAGGACGAGGAGAGCTTCGAGAAGGTCATGGGCGCTTTCATGCGCCCGATCTAGCGACGTCATCGCACGACGGGTGGATAGACACCCCGAACCGCTCTCGTAACAGACGCAGGTCGTGCACGTCTTCTTGTCTCAGCGGATATCCGAGTCGGTGGCGGACCTGAAGTTCCGGCGTCGTGCACCGCACGAGGTTCGTGCCGATGAGCCCTACGCCTCGTAACCCTTCGGCGGAGTAGAGGCCCCACGCTCCGGCCGTGGAGAGCTGTTGCCAGCCATTTCCGACCGCGTCTCGGATGATGGGATGAACGTCGACCTCGCCTAGGTCGGTCGCGACCATCACGAGTTTTGCAGGTAGCCCTGGTTTCCGGTCGTGATCGGTTTTGAAGCCCAGGCGCTCCAAGCACTGGATCGCTTGGGCCAGGTCGTCCTTCTCCACGGCGATATCGAGATCCCGATGCAGGCGGCTCTGGCGTCCCAGAAGGGCGTCCACACCCCAACCGCCCTCCAGGGCCGCCCATATCCCGGTTGCTTCCAGTGCGTCGAGCACGCGCAGAACGTGTTGTTGATCCATTGAATAAGCGCTCCTTGATCAAGCCGCCGGGGAACGGCGGCGATTGCCGCTGAGATCGGGGAGGAGCGCTGGCTACATGAGCCGAGCCTACCGAGCTAGATCGGTTTGAACTGTTCGAACGGGTTGCGGCAGCTCTCGCAGTAGTACAGCGCGCGGCACGGGGTAGGACCGAATGCGTTGTCGTTCCGTGTGTTCTTGCTCCCGCAGAACGGGCAGATCGCGACCTCCGGCAGCCCGATCTGCGTGATGAGCACGGGCCCCTCGCCGGTCGGCGGAGCGAGGCCGAAGTCCTTCAGCTTCGCCCGGCCTTCCTCGGTGATGCGCGCGGTCGTCCATGGCGGGTCGAATGACGGCGTCACTGTCACCTCCTCCACGCCCCCCACGTTCTTCACGCCGGCGCGGATGTCGTCTTCGATGACCGCGATCGCAGGGCAACCGGTGAACGTCGGCAGGAACGTGACGTGCGCGTGCGCACCTTCCACTTTCACGTCTTCGATCATCCCCATGTCTACGACAGACACCGCCGGGATCTCGGGATCGAGCACGCTGCGAAGCGCGTCCCAGACGGCGTCCTCAGTCGTTCGCGTGCTCACCAGCTCGCTCCTGGGTGAGCTCGATACATCGAGGTCATGTCGTCCCATAACGCGCCGAACTCGGGGGAGCGTCGCCCTCGACGGCCACCGAACCCGTCGTGTGCGGGCTCGACCTGCCCGTTCTGACCATCGCTCGCGATCAAATCGCCGGAAGAGGATGCGACGAATTCCGCCGAGGTATCCGCACGTTTGTGAAAGTGCATCGGGATGCCGAGCTCATCGAGGATCCCCGCGATCCGGTCGACGAAACGCCGGCGGAGCTCGTCGGACGGCACGACGACCCATCCTTGTTTGATCGCGTCTTCTTCGAGCTCGAACGGTTCGAAGAGAGCGGTTGCATCGTCGTACGCGTTCGTGATCGCGTCGATCAGCTTCGTCCGGCCCTCGATGGGGCCGTGCGCAACGCGCTTCATCCACGCATCCGCGTGGATCAGGTGATAACGCTCTTCACGCCGCATCTTGTTGACGAGGGCGCGCAGTTGGTCGTGTGCAGTTCCTTCGAGACCTTCTAACCGTATGGCGTCGGCATGGTCGTACAACCAGTGGCGTGCAAGTGAATAAGCCCAATCGTCGTTGTCTCGTTCGCACAGGATCGCGTTCCGGTACTCCGACGGTTCGCGCCCGAATGCCAACCGATCCACGTTGCCTCCGGTGACCGACGCGATGATCGAGTAGTACGCGGCGGCATGACCTATCTCATCCTGCGCGATCGACGAGAACGCGACGTCCTCTTCGATGTGTGGGGCGAACCCCGTCCACTCGGAGTGGCGGTGCCCCAGGATCAGCTCGTCGTCCGCGAGTGCAGTCAACACCGAGACGAGGGAGTCGCTCATTCGCCTTTGATCTCCCGCGCTCTGGCGAGGGCGCGTTCGCGCTTCTCGATGACGTCCCGGTAATCGGATGCGAAGCGATACGACTTGTCGGCCGCGATCTCGAGCAGGGTTTCGTCGCTGAGGGAGTGGATGTCGCTGCGGGCGACGACCCATAGATGGTCGCCCTCGCGGCGCCTGAAGAAACATTCCTTCGCCATCAGCAGCGCCATCTCGGGGTCGGACGCGATCACGGCCCCCGCGTGCTCGAACGGCTCCTTATGCCCCGATCTCCTGAACACTTCGTAAATCTCCATGGGGTGGGCGGGCGGCTATGCCACGTGGGCGGTCGGGGCGGAAAGCGCGTCTCGGACCCACCGGTGGTCGTCGTAGATCCTCTTGCGCAGACCGAGCCGACGCGCCGTTTCCGGTCCATCGTTCCGCTTGATCGCGTCGAGCGGCGTCCAGTCGATGTCGTCTTCGTTGATCACCCAGTGGTCGCCGTCCTTGTACGGAGTCGGTTTCGGGATCGTGAAGCCGAGCTCGAGGATCTTCGGGACGTAGCGGTCGAGGAACTCTTGGCGCAGATCCTCGTTCGTACGCGTTTTGACCTTCCACTTCAACAGCAGGTCTTTCTCGACGTTCGACCGGGGGCCGAAGAAATGGATGATCGCGAGCCACCACCGGTTCAGCGCATCCTGGAACATCGCGCGCTGTTCGTCGGTACCTGCGGCGAGCTCGAGCGTGATGTGCTCGCCGTGGCGCAGGTGAAGCTGCTCCTCCGCACAGATCCGCTTCAAGACGCGCGTGTACGGCGCGTATGAAGAATCCAGAAGTGCCGCCTGCGTAACGAGGGCGGCTCCATCGATCAACCACCCGATCAACGCGACATCGCCCCAGTCTTTCGTCGGATAGTGGAAGACATTGTGGAACTTCGACTTCCCGTTTACGAGATCGGCATACATGGCATCGCGTCCTTTTCCGAGATCTTCGGCGACCCGGTAAAGGAGCTGCGCGTGGCCCACCTCGTCTTGCACCTTCGCGGTCAGCGACATCTTCCGCTTGAGCGACGGCGCGCGCGGGATCTGCTCGCGCTCCGGGATCGCCCCCATGATCTCTGAGTTCGCGTGCATCTCGATGAACTTCAAGACGCCGTTGCGGTAGTCATCGGGCATCCAGTCCTCGGCCTCGACCTTTCCGCCGTTGTCGATGTGTCGCTCGAATCTCTCGAGCTTCTCTTCGTAGGTCACGCTTCCAACCCCCTTATCAACAGGTCTGCGAACTTCTCGCCGATCTCCGTCGGCCCCAACTCGCCGCCGGGCTTGAACCATGCGTACGTCCAGTTGCCGGCACTCAGCACCAGTCGCGCCGCGAAGCGAACGTTCGCGTCGTTGCGGAACTCCCCGGCATTGATGCCGTCGTCGATGATGCGGCGGACCATGTTCTCGTAGAGGTCGCGCTTCATCTGGATGCGCTCCCGACGATCGTCCGAGAGGTAGCGCCATTCGTTCAGGAAAACCGTGGCCGCATCGAGATGTTCGATCGCGGTTTCGATGTGGCTCACGAGCAGACGTCGGAGGCGTACGGCCGCGAACGCTTCCATCTCGACCGCGCGACGGCCTCGGTCGATGAAGCGATCGGCGCCCTCGTTCACGACCGCGAAGAGCAGATCCTCTTTGGACCCGATGTGCGCGTAGATCGAACCTTTCTGGAGGCCCAGTGCATCCGCCAGGTGCTGGATCGAGGTCCCGTGATAGCCGCGTTCCGAGAACAGGCGCGCTGCGGCCGCGACGATCTCGGCCTTGCGCGAGCTCTCGCGAAGGGCCACGGCTTGTGCCACATCTGCCTCCGATCTGCTCCGAACGAACGGTCGTTCGGAAAGTCTACCCGGTACTCTGCCGCCGATGACCCCCAGAGTGGACCGTGGCGGTGCGCCCCGGGACCGGGCGCGGGAGGTCATGAAGCGCCTCGAAAAGGCCTATCCCGACGCCGCGATCTCGCTCGATTACGACACACCTCTCGAGTGCGTCGTCGCCGTGATCCTGTCGGCGCAATCCACCGATGCGCGGGTCAACCTCGTGACGCCCGGGCTCTTCGCCAAGTACCGGGCGCCGGAGGACTACCTGGCAGTCCCCGAAGAGGAGCTTCAGCGCGACATCCAGTCGACCGGATTCTTCCGCCAGAAGACGCGGGCTCTCCGAGGCATGGCGCAGAAACTGATCGACGACTTCAACGGAGAGGTTCCCAAGACCATGGCCGAGTTGATAACGCTGCCCGGCGTCGCTCGGAAGACGGCGAACGTCGTGCAGAACAATCTCTTTCCGGAGGTTGCGAAGAAAGATCCCGACGCGGGTATAGCCGTGGACACGCACGTCGGGCGGGTGGCGGTCCGGTTGGGCCTGACAACGTGGGATTCGAAAGACGCGGTGCGGATCGAGGCCGATCTAAAAGAGCTCGTCCCGCGGTCGAGCTGGTACCGGATCACCGACCTCTTCATCGAGCACGGACGGACGATCTGCGATGCAAAGAAGCCACTCTGTGGGGACTGCCCGGTAGAGGACCTGTGCCCGTCATCGCAGGTCGCGGGGATGCCGGACCTCTATCGAGTCACGGCGAAGAAGAAAACCACCGCCGCCAAGAAAACGACGGCGAGGAAGAAACGCTAGATATCTTTCGGCTCGAGGTCGTGCACCGCCGGTCCCTGGATGACCTTGCCGTCGTACCCGTAGCGGGAGCCGTGGCATGGACAATCCCATGTCTTCTCCGCGGGGTTCCAGTTCACGAGGCACCCGAGGTGCGTGCACACGGCGGAGACCGCGTGTAGTTCTCCCGACTCGTCACGATACGCGGCGGTGTGAGCAAGACCACTGCCGGTAACACCAGCTTCGCCCGGCTTGAGGTCGTCGAAGTCCGCACGGAGCGGGTGCGCCACGCGGTCGCCGATGAAGTGTTTCGCAACCTTCACGTTCTCTTTGACGAACTTCGACATCGACGCGCGCAAGGTGAGTCGATGCGGGTCATAGAGGGATGCGAACGCGTTGTCACGGCCAACGATCTGATCCGAGATCAGCATTCCCGCCATCGTTCCGTTCGTCATCCCCCACTTACGGAAGCCGGTCGCCGTGTAGAGACGCTCGGACCCGCGCCGCAGCGTGCCGATGTACGGCACCTCGTCCACGGTCGACCCGTCCTGCGTGGCCCAACGGTGGGTGATCTCCTGCATGTCGAAGCGGTCGCGCGACCATCGCTCGAGATTCTCGTAGTGCTTGTCGGTTTCGTCTTCCTGCCCGACGTTGTGGCCCTCGCCCCCGACGAGAAGCAGGATGCGGTCCCCATCGTCGATCGTACGAAGCGACCGTGTTGGTTGGTCGGTGCTGATGTACATGCCCTCTACGAGCTTGTCGCGAGGGACGACGCCGCAGATCGCGTACGAGCGGGCGGGATGAACCCGGGCGAAGTAGAGACCCCGGTCGAGGATCGGATACCCCGTCGCGATCACGACGTGGCGGCATGTGACCGATCCGTGGTCTGTCTTCGCCACCATCGGGTTGCTCTCGTCAACGTCCGTCACGCGAGACTGCTCGAAGACGTAGCTCCCGTCGCCGGGCAGCTCTCTCAGGAGATGCGCGAGGTACTTGACGGGGTGGAACTGCGCTTGGCCCTCCTGGCGGAGCGCTCCGGCGATCGCGTAGGGGAGGTCGGTGCTGCTCGCTTCGAACGTCACGTCGAGTCCCGCGGCTCGCGCCGCGTCGACCTCCTTGCGGATCGAATCGATCTGATCCTCGGATTCGGCGTACACGTAGTTCGCCTTGGTCTCGAAGTCGCAGTCGATGCCTTCGTCGACGAATGCTCGGACCTGACCGAGCGCCGCTTCCTGGGCTGCGGCGTACGCGACAGCCGTGTCTTCCCCATGCTCGTTGATGAGCTGCTGATAGATCGTGCTCTGCGTGGAGGTGACTTTCGCGGTGGTGTATCCGGTCGCGCCGCGCAGGACGCCATCCATCTCGACGAGAGCCACACGGAGTCCCGCTCGTTTCAGCAATACCGCTGTCGTGACACCGACGATCCCGGCTCCGACGACGCAGACATCCGTCTGGATGTCCTCATCCAGCCGAGGGAACTGGGGGAGATCAACGGAATCGACCCAGTACGCAAAGTTAGGAGCGTGCGCAGCCACGAGACGAGACTACGATGGGCGTGATGAAGAAGGTGATCCTGGCGGCTCCCCGCGGCTACTGCGCCGGTGTGGACCGCGCCGTGAAAATGGTCGAGCGTGCCCTCGAAACGCTCGGTGCACCGATCTACGTCCGCAAAGAGATCGTTCACAACCGGCACGTCGTCTCGGAGCTCGAGCAACGAGGCGCGATTTTCGTCGATTCCGAGAGCGACATCCCCGAGGGCGCGGTCTGCATCTTCTCGGCGCACGGTGTCTCGCCGGAGGTGCGCCGGAACGCAGAAGAGCGCAACCTCAAGGTCATCGACGCGACGTGTCCACTGGTGACTAAGGTGCACCTCGAGGCCAAACGTTTCGCGCGTACGGGGCGCAAGATCGTGCTCGTGGGGCACGAAGGACACGAGGAGATCGAGGGCACTGCCGGAGAAGCACCGGAATCGACTGTGGTTATCGAAAGCGCCGACCAGATCGACTCACTCGGGGTAGATCCTTCCGAGCCGGTCGCGTATCTCACTCAAACGACGCTGTCGGTCGATGACACACTCAACGTGGTCGAAGCATTACGAGAACGGTTCAGCGATCTCTCGGGTCCTCGCTCAGACGACATCTGCTACGCGACTCAGAACCGGCAGGTGGCGGTGAAGGCGATCGCTCCGGATGCCGATCTTGTCCTGATCGTGGGGGCGATCAATTCGTCGAACTCGAACCGCATGGTGGAGGTCGCACGGAGTATGGGAACGCCCGCGCACCTCGTTCCCGACGCGTCCTACCTGGAACCTGAATGGCTCGACGGTGTAGAGACGATCGGCGTCTCTTCGGGGGCCAGCGCGCCGGAAGTCCTGGTCGACGGCCTCCTCCAAAAGCTCGCTTCGTTCGGATTCACCGACGTCGAGACGAAAGAGGTGACGGTCGAGGACATCACGTTCTCGCTTCCGCCGTGGCTGCGTGAAGAGGCGGCCGCCTCGCAGGAAGGTATCTCCGTCAGCTAGCGCTCAGTCGGTCGAGATCGACTGCTCTATCTCGTTCGCGACATCGAAATCGCGCGACGTCAGTCCCTCTTCCGAATGCGTCGTGAGAGCGAGCTTGACGGTGTGATAGCGGATGTCGATGTCGGGATGGTGGTCGTAACGCTCGGCGACCCGCGCGACATCGGTGACGAAGTTGATCGCGGACGGGAAGTCGTCGAACTCGAAGACCTTGACGATCTGGTCGCCTTCACGTTCCCAGTCGCCGAGCTCGTCGAGCCTCTGTTCGATCTCTTCTTCGTCGAGTAGGTCCGCCACCCGTCCTCCAGATCGGTTCGTTTCGCCCAACTACCCCGCCTGCCCCGGCGGTCGCGGCGCACAATACCGCGTGGCCGCGGCTGTGCAACCCGGCGGGCAGCAGGCTAGCCACGGCGCAGGTTTGGTGCCATAAGGTGCGCCGATGGACTATGGGATCGGCGTCGGAGGTTCTCTCGCGCTCGTCGGCCCCATGGCCAAGATGGTCGAGGACGCCGGTTTCGAATCCTGTTGGGCGGCAGAGACTCAGAACTCGGCGTTCGTGACCGCTTCTGCCGCGATCCACGCAACCTCGAAGATCAAGGTCGGGACGTCGATCGCTCTCGCTTTCCCGCGATCCCCGACCATCACAGCGATGGAAGCCGCCGACCTCGACGAGCTCTCCGGCGGTCGCTTCATCATCGGTCTCGGCACGCAGGTCAAGAGGATCAACGAAGAGCGTTTCTCGGTGCCGTTCGAACACCCCGCTCCGAAGATGAAGGAATACGGGCAGGTGATGCGGACGGTGTGGGCCGCGAACCGGGGCGAGGACGTCACGCACGAGGGCCGCTTCTACAAGGTCACCCGGCCCACGTTCGGAGGGCGTCGCCAACCTCCGCCTCGCGACGTTCCTATCTATTTCGCCGCGGTCGGGCGCATCATGTGCCGGACCTGCGGCGAGGTAGCCGATGGCTTGATCGCGCATCCGTTGTCGTCACCGAAGTACGTCACGGAGGTCGTGCAGCCTGCGGTCGCCGAGGGGGCGGAACGCGCGGGGCGGAAACCCGACGAGTGCAACATCACCACGGACTGGATGATCTCGATCAACGACGACGTCGACGCCGCGCGTCGCGAGGTCAAGCTTCAGCTCGCGTTCTATGCGACGACGCGCACGTATATGCCGATCCTCGAGCTGCACGGGAAGGCCGACATCGTCCCCGACCTGCGGGCGGCGTTCGAGCGCAAGGATCACGACGCGATGGTCGACCTGATCGACGACGAGCTCTGCGAC
The DNA here is from genome assembly GCA_019348445.1 of Actinomycetota bacterium. Classification (GTDB taxonomy): domain Bacteria; phylum Actinomycetota; class CADDZG01; order CADDZG01; family WHSQ01; genus JAHWJK01. The sequence continues at coordinate 12,471 of JAHWJK010000044.1, forward strand.
GAGATGGCGATCGCCGGTCCTGCCGACGAATGCAAGCAGAAGGCGGAAGCGTGGGCGAGGGACACCGGGATCGACAGGCTCATGGTCGCCGGCCCCTGGTACGGGCCGAAGCCCGAGCGGATGTTCGAGAACTACCAGGC
>JAHWJK010000140.1 GCA_019348445.1 Actinomycetota bacterium
GAGGCAGGTACGCCGTCGCTCGGTAGTAATTCACCACCGCGAGCCACCGACTGGACGCGGGCTGGGAGGCGGGAGCCTGCAGCGCCGAAGCCGGCACGGCCGAAGCCGTGACGACGATCGCCGCCACCACAAACAGAAGACCCCGGAGGGGTGACCGCAATCTGATGCCCTCTCTCGCTATCGCCGTTGCAGGTCCATTCCATCGGACCGGCAGACGCGTGTCTCTACGAAGAACGAGAGGCGCTGCGTACGTAAAGACCGCAGGGTGGCGGTGGGGGTGGGATTTGAACCCACGGAGGGAGGTCCCTCACTCGCTTTCGAGGCGAGCCCGTTCGGCCGCTTCGGTACCCCACCAGGCGTTCTTTTCGAGCTCGGCCCCCTGAAAAGGGGGGCAGATGTTTAGAAAGAACGGAGAGAGCCTAGCGTCGGTCGCTGAAGAAGGAACGCAGGAGCCGCGCCGACTCTTCCGCCAGCACGCCCGTCCGGATCGAGACCGAATGGTTGAGGCGCGGGTCTTGCACGATGTTGTAGAGCGAATAGGCGGCCCCCGCGAGCGGGTCCTGGGGCCCGTACACGACCTCGCCGACGCGCGCTCCCACGAGCGCTCCCGCGCACATCGGACACGGCTCGAGCGTCACGTACAAGGTCGAGCCGACGAGTCTCCAGTCACCAACTGCCTCAGCTCCTGCGCGCAGGCACAGGATCTCTGCATGCGCGGTGGGATCGCGACGCGCCTCCTTCTCGTTGCACGCACGCGCGATGACGTCACCATCGCGGACGAGCGCGGCCCCCACAGGGACATCTCCGTGCTTGGCCGCGCGTTCGGCCTCGTCGAGCGCGACGCGCATGAAGACCTCGTCGTCCACCGTTACTCGGCGGTGGAACGCCGCGCTTTGAACTTCGCCTTGGTCTTCTCGTAGCGCCCGCGCGCCCACGTCAGGAAGTCGTCGGCCCAGTCGTATTCGGTCGCAAGCACGGCGAGACCCGCGATGACGAGCGGGATCGACCACGGCCCCGGTATCCAGCCGATCAGGAACGCGACCACGATCAGGCACAACCCGATGATCGTGACGATCGCTCGGCGGGTGTGCTTGCGAACCGTCTTGCGCTCGCGCTCGACGCTCAACTCCGTCGAACGATACGTATGGGGGTCCTCCACGCGAGCGAGCGGACGCCCAGGCTCCGGCGCACGCTCGACGAAATGCACGAGGAACTTGTTCGCGGCGGCGACCATCCCATCGGTACGGACGAGGATGTGAGCCTGGTGACAAGCGTTGTCCGTCTCGACCGCGAACAGGGGGCCGCGCCCTCCATCCGGAGCCATGCCCCACGCCTCGATCTCGTCGAACGGCACCGCCCTGTTGTCGTCATGACCCGGCTTCGCCCACGACACGACGATGCGCTTGTCGGTGATGAAGAGGATGCCGCGGTTGGACCGGTGCGGCCGCGTGGCTCGCACCCAGGCGAGCACGCTCTCCCCTTCGTCGAGGAAGGGCTCGGCACGCTCGAGGATCTGGCGCTCGCGCATCTTCGCGAGCTTGCGCAGCAGTCCCATAATCTGTCGGACCGCCCCTGGAGGCGCCCCGCACGCACGCCCGGAGGGATTCGAACCCCCGACCTTCCGGTCCGTAGCCGGACGCTCTAATCCACTGAGCTACGGGCGCTTGTCGCCCCCAACATAACCGGCGGATGCGGGTTAGAAATGGCGGAGGCGCAGGGATTTGAACCCTGGAAGGGGCTTAACACCCCTTAACGCATTAGCAGTGCGCTCCCTTCGGCCGCTCGGGCACGCCTCCTGGCTGAAGGCATGATAGCGGGGGACTACGCCACACCTTCGAGGAGGATCATGTTCCGGAGAGCCGTCGTTGCATCACTGGTTGTCGCGATCGTCACCACAGTCGCTCCGACGGCGACTGCTCTCCCGCGCGGGACGAAAGTCCGCACGTACAAGGGAAACCTGTCGTCGCCGATCGACATGGCGTGGGTGCGCGGGACGAAGAAGATCTTCTTCACCGAGAAGAACACCGGTCGAGTCCGCGTGATGAAGGGTCGGAAACTGTTGAGCCGGCCGTGTGTCGACCTGCCGGTCTCGAACGACGGCGAGCAGGGAGCGCTCGGGATCACGTTGCATCCGCGCTACAGAAAGAACCACTACCTCTACGTCTATTACACGGATTCCTCTCCGGTGGTGAACCGTGTGGCGCGCTTCACGGTGCGCAACAACCGGTGCCGCAACAAGAAGAACATCATCACTCTCGGAGCGGCGACGATCCACAACGGAGGGCAGCTCGAGTTCGCGGGAGGAAAGCTCTACATCTCGATCGGTGAGATCGGCGACCCGGCGCACTCACAGAACACGAACAACAACCTCGGCAAGATATTGCGCGTGAACGCGAACGGGACGATCCCCAAGAGCAACCCGTTCGGCAACGCGGTGTGGAGCTACGGACATCGCAACCCGTTCGGGCTCGCACATAAGCCGGGGACGAGCAAGGTCTACGAGACCGAGAACGGACCCCAATGCGACGACGAGATGAACGTCATCGTCAAAGGTCGTAACTACGGGTGGGGGCCCGGCTACGACTGTGGGACGGCCGGCGTGGGGCCCAATCCGAAACCGCCGGAGGTGAGGTGGAGCCGCGTCATCGTCCCGACGGATCTCGGGTGGTACTCGGGGAAGTTGAAGGGGGTCCGAGGTCTGCTCGGCGCCGACTACGGCGACGGACGCCTCCATCGCTTCGTGTTGAACGACCGCGGCACGCGCGTGAAGAAGGACCAGATCATCTACAACGCAGGTACCGCTCTCTTCGATGTGGCGCATGGACCCGGTGGATGGCTCTACTTCCTCACCGGCAACGCGATCAAGAGAGTCGTGAAGAGGTAGCGCGCCCAAATCTTCCATGCGCCAGGCGGCGCGAACGCGGCTATGTGCTCACAGAACGGTTAGAGGTAGGTGCCGCCGCTGCCTTCGTGCGGGGGTTGGTCGTCGGGGGCCGGGAGGCTGCGCCGGCGGATCTCCTCGAACCGAGCTCGGCTCTCCGCTTGCTGCGCGAACAGCATCGCCTGGATCCCGTGGAACAGCCCCTCGAGCCAGCCGACCAGTTGCGCGTGTGCGACGCGCAGCTCGGCTTCGCTCGGTGAATCCGCGCCGAACGGAAGGCTCAAGCGCCGCAGCTCATCCTGCAGGTCCGACGACAGGACCTGCGACAGCTCCTTGACCGACGTCTCGTAGATCTCACGCATCCTGGCGCGACTCGCGTCGTCCATCGGCGAATGCCGCACCTCTTCGAGGAGCTGCCGCACCATGGTCGCGATACGCATGACCTTCGCCGGTTGATGGATGTCGGGTTGGTCGTCCCCGTCGATGTCGGCGCCGCTTCCGGTCACGACGTCGGGCACGGCGACTTTCTGGTCTTCCTGCATCACGATCCCTTCAGCTCGCGGGCAACGTTTGCCAGATCGCGGACGAACTCGCTCATCGCCCGGTGGCGGGCGTCGTCGTCGCGCTCCCGCAGTATGGAGGAAGGATGGACCGTCGCGGTCACGAGGGGAGCAAGCGCCGAGTCGACGATCTCACCACGCCGCTGCGTCACCTTGAAATCCCGCCCCAACAGCGCTTGTGCGGCTGTCGATCCGAGACATACCACCGCCTTCGGCCGGATCACGTCCAGCTCCGCTTCGAGCCACGGCTTGCACGCGGTGATCTCTGCCATATTGGGCTTTTTGTGGATACGCCGCTTGCCGCGCGCCTCCCACTTGAAATGTTTGACGACGTTGGTGATGTAGACGGCGCGCCGATCGATCCCTGCTTCCTCCAACGCGGTATCGAGAAGTTTGCCCGCCGGTCCGACGAATGGACGACCCTCGATGTCCTCCTTGTCGCCCGGTTGCTCGCCGACGAGCACCACCTCGGC
>JAHWJK010000141.1 GCA_019348445.1 Actinomycetota bacterium
TGGCGACGCTGTGGCTCGCCCGTGCGGGGTTGGCCGAACAGCCGACGATCGCGAAGGTCTTGTAGGACTCCAGGATCTTCTTGGCGACGGCCGGGTCGCTGAATCGCTCCACCCCCCGACCCTAGACCGAGGGGGGACCAGCCTGACTATTGCGGATATCCCCCGTACGGACTATTCCTTGCGAACTGGACATAACCGACGATGAGGTCGTGAATCCCGCGGGGGGCGTCCAGCAGTGCGCGGAGCACGACCACGTCGTTCAGTTCTATGACTCGGACGAGTTCCTGGTCGCGTCGGTGCGCGAGTTCCTCGTGCGCGGGCTTAGCGCCGGCGAAGCCGCCGTCCTAATCGCGACGAAGGCGCACCGCGATTCTCTGGCCGCCGCTCTAACCACCTCCGGTATCGACGTTGGCGCGATGGAGGCCGACGGAGCGTACGTCGCGCTCGACGCAGCGGAGACGTTGTCGAAGTTCATGGTCGACGGATCGCCGGACCCGCATCGCTTCACCGACGTCATCGGTCGCGTCCTGGACGGTCTCACCGCGGAGGGCAGATCGATCCGCGCGTTCGGCGAGATGGTGGCGCTCCTGTGGGCAGACGGCAATGTTGCCGCCGCGATCCGGCTCGAAGAGCTGTGGAACGAACTCGCGGAGACGCACTCCTTCGCCCTTTTCTGTGCGTACCCGATGGAAGGTTTCGGCGACGACGCCAGCGATCAGGGGTTCAGGGACATTTGCGACCGGCATTCTCATGTGGTGCCGGCAGAAACGTATTCGCATCTAGGCACCGATGGTGATCGGCTGCGTAGCGTCGCGTGGTTGCAACAGAGGGCTACCGCGACCGCGGCCGAAGCAGAAACCCTAAAGGCGCGACAGTTGGAACTCGAGGAGACGCTAAGACGGCTCGAGGAACAGGATCGCTTGCGGACGCAGTTCGTGGCGATGGTCGTCCACGACCTGAGGACGCCGACCGCTGTTGTCTCAGGATTCCTCCAACTTTTGCAGGAGAACTGGTCGTCGTTAGATGACGAGCAGATCGCGGCCCTGCTCGAGAAAGCACAGTCGAACACATCGAACATCGTGAAGCTGATCGACGACATCCTTACGGTCACGAAGCTGGAGACGGGTGAGTTCACCTTCGACACGCAGCAGGTCGATCTCGCCGAGATCGTGTATCGAGCAGTCGGCGATATCCGCCATGTGACCAAGGGCGCCACCTTCGCCGTCCGGTTGCAGGACGGATTGCCGGCGGCGATCGCGGACGATCGCCGTCAGTCACAGATACTGAACAACCTCCTATCGAACGCGGTGAAGTTCTCGCCATCGGGTACGACCGTGGCCGTCACGGTGCGGCCGCGAGACGGTGAATTGTTGGTCAGCGTCCGTGATGAGGGAGTCGGTATCTCGGCCCCGGATCTCGAGAAGCTCTTCAAACGTTTCTCGCGGCTGCGTCAAGAAGGCGTCCGGGACGTGAAGGGCAGTGGTCTCGGGCTCTACATCACGAAGGCGCTGGTCGAGGGCCAGGGTGGCCGTATCTGGGTCGAAAGCACGCCGGGCCGCGGCAGCACGTTCTTCTATACGGTCCCGACGGCGGCCTAACCGGATTTCATCTGCGCGATCGCGGTCTCGCGAGCGGCTGCGATCATCTCTTTGACTCGGTCAACGTCGCCGTCGCGCAACAGTTCGATCGGGTCGGGTTGTCCCTCGACGATCGACTCGAAGAAGATTCTGCGAGCGTCGTAAGAAGGCAGGGTTTCCTTAGCCCACCCCCGCTCTTCATCTAACAGCGTCGCCAACGCCGCGTATTCGGGCCCCACTTGTTGTTCGACCTCTCGCCGGATCCGCTTCGCGAGTGCGGGGCTCGCTCCCGATGTGGATATCGCGACCGCGATCGGGCCGCGGCGCGATATCGCGGGCAGGACGAAGTTGCACAGCGACGGGACGTCGACGACGTTGACGAGCATGCTCCGTGTCTCGGCTGCCTCGAACACCGCGGTGTTGACCTCTGTGTCGGCCGTGGCCGCGATCACGAGCATCGCTCCATCGAGGTCGTCCGCATCGAAGCGCTTCTGGATCCACGTGACCTGCAAGTCGTCCACCAACGCGGTGATGCCGGGATCGGCTTCCGGCGCCACCACGACGACCTCAGCATCACAAGCCAACAGGCCGTTCACCTTCTCGAGCGCTACCCGTCCCGCGCCGACGACGAGGGCTCGCTTGCCGGCCAGGTTCAGGCAGGCGATGTAGAGGTCGTTCTCGATCACTGCGGGTCGCCGAGCCCTTTGAAGGCGATCTCGAAGCGGCGGTCGCAGGACGAGCAGTACATCTCGGCGGCATCGCCGACGGGCTCGATCGTCTCCTCGCCGCAGAACGGGCAATAGAAGGGCGTCGCCCTCATCCGTGAACCTCCATGGCCTCTTTCTTACCGTGCCGCTCCGGGAGCCGTCGGCGACCCCGCCTGGCAGGGACCCCGCCCCCGGCGGCGAACATGTGGTCGAAGGCATACAGAGGGGTGGAGATGTTCAAGCGTTCTTTCGTGGCGGCTGCGGTAGCCGTCGGGCTGCTGGTCTCCGCGGCCCCCGCGGGCGCCGGTGGAGGGATGACGGTTCTCGGGAGGGACCCGTCGCTCGATGCCGCACCGGGCAGCGACCTGACCCAACTTGCCGTTGCCAGCCACGGCAGCGACCTTCACATCCGCTTCACGTTCGCGAACTCGCTGCCGGTCGCGGGGACGTACGGCCCCCTCACGGGGATCCAGTGGGCGTTCCGGGTCGGCAAGAAGACCTTCGTTGCGGAGGCGTACCCCTCGGGGGCGACGTTCAGGTACGTCCTATTCGAGAAAAAAGGCGAATCCTTCGAACAGGTAGCGACCCTTGAAGGCGAGTTCGACACGATCGCGGGGATCCTCGACGTGTTCGTTCCGCTGAAGACGATCGGCGCCAAGAAGGGGACGAAGATCGTCGGCGCCGGCAAGAACGACGTCGACGTCCACGTTCACGGGCTGGTCACGACGTACTACGCCGACCAGATGACGACGAAGAAGGGCTTCGTCGTCCGCTAACACGGCGGGTTCCCTAAGCTGGTGGGATGAGATCCCCGCTGGTTTGGATCGTTTTAGGCGCCACCGCGATCATTGCAGCTTCGCCCGTCTTACCCGCTGCAGCTCACGCGACCTACGAGAGCTCGAATCCGCCCGACGGTGGGACTGTGTCATCGCCGCCCTCTCAGGTGACGGCCGAGTTTTCGGAGCCTCTGATCCCCGACAACTCATACATGGACGTGACGGATCCGTGCGGCGGCGACGTTGGAGGAGAGACGTCTGTCACCGCCAAGACGATGACGGTCGACATGTCTGCGTCCCACAAAGGCACGTATGTCGTGTCCTGGAGGGCCCATTCGTCCGTGGATGGCCACGTCACCACGGGCTCCTTCTCGTTCGACTCGAGCGGTGGTGAGGCTTGTCCGGGAGATGGTGGGGGCGGTGCCGGCGCGGACAGGAATCGTGGTGGCGCGGGCGCGGCGGGATCCCGTGATTCTGTCGATTCTGGTGAGTCCGTCCCGTCGGAAGACGACGCCTCACGAGCTAGTGCGACGCGTGGCGACGCGGACAATGATGCGAACGATCGGCGAGCGGGTGACAAAGGAGGAAAGCATTCGACCAGTCATCGCCGTTCGAGGAGTGGCCGCGGTGATGGCGACGAGGGCGGACCGGTTGCGCAGGGGGCGGTGAGAGAGGTTCCTCCCGCGCCGTCGGCACTCGAGGGGATCCCGATCGACGGGTTGATGATCACACTGGCGGTGTCGGCGCTTATCGGCGCAGCGGCCGCGAAGATCTACGTGTCGCTCAGCGGAGATAGGTCGTGAATACCGCGACGATGATCGTCATCGGCGTGACGTCGGCAGCGGTTGC
>JAHWJK010000045.1:0-4324 GCA_019348445.1 Actinomycetota bacterium
CTCGACGCGGCAGGAGGCGTGATCCTCGTGCTGGTGTTCGGCGTTGGGGCTCTGACGATCGCGGTGGCGCGGAAATCAGGCTCGGGAGCCGTCACACCTGCCGAATGCCCGGCTTGCAACGGGCTGATCTCTCCGAACGCGCCCTACTGCAAGCACTGCGGCGCCGAGATCCCGTTGCCCTAACTAGCCGCGGCGTCGTGGGCGCGGAGTGCTGTCCTCTGCGGGATGTTCGATCACGGCGACCACCCGATCCGACATGAAGCGTCCGCTGCGAACGATGACACCCGTACGCGTTACCTCCGAGACCTCGATCGTCCCGCGCGCGTTGGCGATCTCTACCCTCCGGCCCGCCTTCGTAGCCTCGATGTCGTAGGTCTTCGTGCCGTTTCCGATATCGACCACGACTTCGACGCGATCACCCTTCATGGACCAATCGTCGCATGACGGTTGTTCGTATGCAGCGGGTATCGTCGGTGTGTTCGGCAACGACATAGGAGGTTCGCTGTGGCTGAGGGTTCCGATTCCTTCGACGTAGTCATCCTGGGTGGTGGCAACGCCGGGTATTCCGCCGCCTTCCGCCTCGTCGGGCTCGGGCTCTCGGTTGCAATGATCGAGAAGGACAAGGTCGGCGGGACCTGCCTGCACCGCGGCTGCATCCCGACCAAGGCGCTGCTTCACGCCGCGGACCTCGTCGATGAGATCCGCCACTCGAGCGACTTCGGGATCATGGTGCAAGAACCACAGGTCGACTGGGCGAAGGTGCAGACCTTCAAGGAATCGGTCGTCGGCCGCATGTACAAGGGGCTGTCGGGACTCGTTGCGCGGCGCAAGATCGAGCTCGTCGAGGGCGAAGGCCGGCTCACGGAGCCGCGGACGGTTCAAGTTCGGACCGACGACGGCGAGCGGACGCTTCGCGCCGAGAAGGCGGTCATCGTCGCTCCCGGGTCGTTCCCACGTGACCTCCCGTTCATCGAGGCCGACGGCGAGACAGTGCACAACTCGAACCACGCGCTCGTAGCCGAAGACATCCCGTCGTCTGTGGTGATCGTCGGGGGTAATTACATAGGTCTCGAGTTTGCGAGCGTCTATCGGTCGTTCGGGGCCGAGGTGACCGTCGTCGAGATGCTCGACCGGATCGCGCCGGCGGAAGACTCCGATATCTCGGAAGCACTCGCGAAGCTTCTGCAGCGGCGCGGGATCAACTTCAAACTCGGTGTCTCGGTGACCGGCGCGAAACCTAGCGATCACGGCGTCGATGTCGAGATCGAGAAGGACGGCAACAAAGAGGTGGTCACTGCCGAGCGCATGTTCGTAGCGATCGGACGCGCGCCACGGACCGACAACATCGGCCTCGAGGAAGTTGGGATCAAGACCGACAAGGGCTACATCGTCGTGGACGCGAACTTCCGCACGAGCGTCGACGGCGTATTCGCGATCGGGGATGCGGTCCACGTACCGGACGCCGAAGGACTCCATCCGCAACTTGCCCACGTCGCGTTCATTGAAGGCATGAAGGTCGCGGAGCGGATCGCGGGACAGGATCCAACGCCGGTCGACTACCGGAACATCCCGCACGTCATCTACTGCCAACCCGAGGTTGCAGCCGTCGGGCTCACCGAGCAGCGCGCGAAAGACATGGGGATGCAGGTCGAAACGAAGCGCTACCCGTTCTCCGCGAATGCCCGCGCTTTGATGCTCGGTGGGGGGCAGGGCTTCGTCAAAACCGTTGCCGAGAAAGATGGCGCGGTCGTGGGCGTCCACGTAGTGGGGCCGCGCGCCTCTGACATCATCACGGAGGCCCAACTCGTCACTTCATGGGAGGCCTATCCCTCCGAGCTCGCCGAGCTGATGCATCCGCACCCGACTCTGTCGGAAGTGATCGGCGAGACTTTCCTCGAGCTGGCGGGCAAGCCGCTCCACGGGTAGCCCTTTTAAGCGCGGCTATGGCCGCACGCCCGATTTGTCCCGGATTTGTTCGCGCAGGGCTACGCGCTAGATAGTCCCTCGGCACTACGACAACGAGGCCCGAACGTGCCGATTAACTAGAAGCTGGCCAAGCCAGCACCCGATAAAGGCAAACCCGCCGCGAGGCGGGGACGCAAAGCCAGGGGTCTCTGAAGAGACAGCCCAGCCACCGAAGGAGCAGAACCATGCAGCACAGGATGATCGCCTCGGCGATCTCGATCACGATCGCCGCGCTGCTCGTCGTTATTTCCGCGGGCCCCGCCTTCGCGGCAGCGCCTCAGCTGGTGGTCCTGACGCCTGCCGACGGATCCGAGTCGACGGATACGACACCCACGTTCAGCGGAACCAGCGATTGCACGATCGGTTCCTGCTCGGACGTCACCGTAGACGTCTATTCCAGCGCGACGGGGGCCGTAGTGGAGTCGTTGACCGCGGCGAAAGGAGCGAGCTGGTCGGTGACGTCGGCCGGACTCGCCGATGGCAGCTACACCGCGACCGCGACTCAGACGCGCCCGGGGAAGAGCGGCGGCACGACAACGACGACGCCCATCGCTTTCATGATCGACACGACCGGTCCCGTCGTCACTCTGTCGGCTGCACCGACGGTCGACGAAGGTTCGACTGCCGCGGTCTCCTACACGATCGACGATGGTGACGGCGTCGGCCGCATCACTGCGGTCGACGTGACGTGCGGTTCCGTAGCGCCCACCAATGCAGCGAATTCCGATACCTCAGGAAGCTTCGATTGCGCGTACCTCGACGGACCCGCCTCCGAAACCACCACTGCAGTAGCTACCGATGCTCTGGGGAATGTCGGACCGACGTCATCGCTCGCGATCGACATTCGTAACGTCGCGCCGGCTACGGCCGCGACTGGCGGGCCCTCATCTGTAGAAGAAGGCGCCACCGGCAACTACACGTTTTCTTTCACGGATGCGGGCGCGGACACGATCGCGGGCGTTGATGCTTCGTGTGGGTCCGGGACGCTTTCGGGCCTGACCTTCGACGACTCGGGTGCTTCGTTCGACTGCACGTTCGCGACGGCCGGCGCAACTTCGGTGAGTGCCGCCGCGACCGACAGCGACGGTGCGGTCGGCGCCCCGGCGACGATTGCGGTCGACGTGACGGTTCCTCCCGAGCCGACTCCGGAACCGACTACCGAGCCGACTCCGGAACCGACCACGGACCCGACTCCCGAGCCGACGACCGAACCGACCACCGAGCCGACGACCGAGCCGACGACCGAGCCGACTCCGGAACCGACCACGGAGCCGACTCCCGAGCCGACTCCTGAGCCGACCACCGAGCCGACTCCGGAACCGACCACGGAGGCAAGCGCAGGCTCGACCACCGATCCCGATCCCGAGCCATCACCGGCCCCCGCACCCGCGCTTCCCGCAGGCGACGAGGACGTACCGGCACAGCCCGATTTCGGCACCGTGTTCTGGTGGGACCCTCCCCCCGGAACCGTCACTGCCGATGCGTCGGCTATCTCGCCTAACGGCGACGGGCGCCGCGACGAGGTCACCGTCGAAGCCGACTTCGACCAGGCGATGACATGGACCTTCGTCGTGACACGCGACGGAACAACCGTCACCACAGTGATCGGACACGGCGCGTCGTTCAGCCACGCGTGGGACGGATCGGTGGACGGCGAGGTTGTCCCCGACGGCACCTACACGTGGCAGGTCTTTGCTGCCGGAGGCAACGTCGTTATGCGCCCGGTGACGGGAGAAGTCGTTGTCGACAACGGCGCGCCGGACATCGTCGATGTCGTGATAGCCAAGGGCCGCAGGACGGTTGCGAGCATCAACGTTCTCGTCGCCGAGGATTCGAGCGTGAAGGCGAAGATCCGGCGAGGCAAGCGAGTCGTCACGACGCTTACTGCCGACGTTCGAGGTGGCGAACCTTCCTCGCTGTTGTGGCGAGGCCGCGACGCCTCCGGGCGAAAGGTCCGCGAGGGTAAGTACCGGATCCGCGTCATCGCTATCGATCGTGCCGGCAACCGAACTAGGTTCCCCGGTCGGACCATCTCGCTGAGGTAAGTCGGCTCGGACCGAGCGGTAACCTGGCTCTCTATCACCTGATCAACTCGATAGGGAGGGGTTCGTCCGCATGGCGGAGATCAAGATGCCGCAACTCGGCGAGACGGTGGTCGAAGGCACGATCACGAAATGGCTCAAGCAAGAGGGCGATCAGGTCGAAGCCGACGAACTCCTCGTCGAGATCTCGACCGACAAGGTCGACTCCGAAGTCCCTTCGTCCGAGTCGGGCGTCCTCCAAAAGATCCTCGTCCAAGAGGGTGAGACGGTGAAGGTGGGGACGCCGCTCGCCGTGGTCGGCGAGGGCGCGGCGGGAG
>JAHWJK010000045.1:4424-12602 GCA_019348445.1 Actinomycetota bacterium
GAGACGGTGAAGGTGGGGACGCCGCTCGCCGTGGTCGGCGAGGGCGCGGCGGGAGACGGTGACTCCGGCGGTGGTGAGGAAGCGCAACCCGCTGCTGAGGGCGGGCAGGAAGCCGAGAAACCCGCGACCGCGGAGAGCGCGTCCCACGACACCGAAGAGCAGATGGCGGCGGAAGGGGACCGAACGGAGCCCGAAGCCGTCCAGGCCCCGCCCCCCGAGACGACGCCACCGCCCGCACCCGATAAGGACGAGGGCACCAAAGAAAAGGAACAGCAGGAAGAGAAACAAGATGAGAAACAAGACGAGAAAGCGTCCGAGACCGAAGGCGCCGCGGCTCGAGGGGCACCGGGCGATCAGTCGAAACGAGGGATCATCTCGCCACTCGTCAGGCGTCTCGCCGATGAGCACGACGTCGAGCTCGGTGAGGTGGAAGGGACCGGGACCGGAGGACGCATCCGCAAGCAGGATGTGCTGCGCTTCGTCGAAGAACGAAAAGCGCGACCCGCGGCGCGTCCCGCCGCCTCGGCAGAACCCGCGCCGGAGCCCGAAGAACAGCCGGCTCCAGAGCGCGAGGCCGAACCCGCGGCGGCGGGTGCTCGCGAAGAGCTCGTTCCGTGGTCGAACATCCGGCGTCGCACGGCCGAGCACATGGTCGCGTCGCATCTCGAGACCGCTCGCGCGTGGAACGCGGTCGAAGCAGACTGGACGAACATCACCGAGCTGCGGATCCAGGCCAAGGAGGGATTTAAGGCGCGCGAGGGATTCGGTCTCACGTACATGCCGTTCCTCGCCAAGGCCATCTGCGAGACGCTGCTGGAGATGCCCGAGGTCAACGCGACCTACGAGGAAGCGAGCCAGGCCAATCGTGTGAAGCGCTACGTGAACCTCGGTATCGCGGTTGCACTCGAAGGCGGAGGCTTGATCGTTCCGGTCGTCAAGGGCGCGGACGAGAAGAACCTGGTCGGGCTAGCGCGCGCGATCAACGACGTCGCGACTCGCGCGCGCACGAAGAAGCTGTCGCCGGACGATCTGACCGAGGGCACGTTCACGATCACGAATCCCGGTCCGTTCGGGTCGATCATCTCGGTCCCGATCATCCCGAAGGGACAGACTGCGATCCTCGGCTTCGAAGCGATCCAGAAACGGGTCGTCGTCACGAAGGACGATGCGATCGCGATCCGCAGCATGGGCTTCTTGTCGATGTCGTGGGACCACCGCACGATCGACGGTGCCGAGGCGGCGAAGTTCCTTGCCGCGCTGCGCGAGCGGATCGAGACCACCGACTTCTCGGCCGAGCTCTCGCCGTACCTGCAGGCCTGACGAGCATGTCTCCGGGGGGAGTGCCGCTCGCGGCTGCCTGGTTCGGGCAGATGGACTACCGAACCGCATGGGCGAACCAGCGCGAGTTGTTCATGGCGCGCCTCGACGGCGACAGCGGCGACTCGGTGATGTTGCTGGAGCACCCGCCGACCTACACGCTGGGACGCAGGGGCATCGAAGACGACCTCGTGTACAACGAGGCGGAGCGCCAGGCGCGCGGTATCGAGCTCTACGAGGTCGACCGCGGGGGCCGCGCTACCTATCACGGGCCGGGACAGCTGGTCGGTTATCCCATCATGGCTCTCGGCGAGCGCTACGACGTCCTGCGCTATCTCCGCAATCTAGAAGAAGTGCTGATCCGCACCGCACGCGACCTCGGCATCGATGCGCGCCGCGACGATGACCACACCGGGGTATGGGTCCGGAACAACAAGATCGGTGCGATCGGCGTCAAGATCACCCGCGGTATCACGATGCACGGCTTCGCGTTCAACGTCACGACCGACCTGTCGATGTTCCACGGCATCGTCCCCTGTGGCATCCAGGGCCGGTGGGTCACGTCTGTGGAGGCAGAGACCGGCACGAAGCATCCGGTGAGAGAGGTCGGTACGATTGCCGTTTCCCACCTCGCCGAGATCTTCGACCGGGCGCTGGTGTGGACGCATCCCAAGGCATTGCTTCGAACGCATCCGGTAGGGGTGACCCCGATCGCCACCCCGGGCGCCTCAAGGAGGAGACGTTAGATGGGGACCGACAAGCACACGGATCTGGGTCTGAAGGAAGAAGACCTGCTGGAGATGTATCGGTACATGCTCCTCGCTCGCTACTGCGACGAGAGGCAATGGGCGCTGAACCGGCAAGGCAAGGCGCCGTTCGTCGTCCCGGTTTCCGGTCACGAGGCTGCCCAGGTCGGTTCCGCGTGGGCGTTCGAAAAGGGCAAGGACGTGTTCTGTCCCTATTACCGCGACATGGCTCTCGTTCTGGTCGCGGGGTTCACTCCTCGAGACGTGTTCCTGGGTCTCTACGGCAAGGCCGAGGATCCGTCATCGGGCGGGCGTCAGATGCCGGCTCACTGGGGTGCCAAGGATCGCAACATCATCACGGGGTCGTCGCCGATCGCGACTCAGTGTCTGCATGCGGCCGGGATCGCGTACTCGCGCAAGATCAAGAAGTCCGATGCGGTGGTCGGGACGTGGTTCGGCGAGGGCGGTACGTCCGAGGGTGACTGGCACGGAGCGATGAACTTCGCCGGCATCCACAAGCTCCCGCTCGTCTTCGTGTGCGAGAACAATCAATACGCGATCTCGGTGCACGAGTCGAAGCAGGTAGCGGGGCGCGTCTACCAGCGGGCCGCGGGGTACGGCATGCCCGGTCACGAGGGCGACGGAAACGATCTGCTCGAGTCGTATCGATTGGTCAAGACGGCGGTCGACAGAGCGCGCGCCGGCGAGGGACCGTCGCTCATCGAGCTCCGGACCTATCGCTTCTACTCGCATACCTCAGACGACGACGATCGCACCTATCGGGCGCGTGAAGAGGTCGAGGAATGGAAGAAGAAGGACCCGATCACCCGCTTCCAGGACTACTTGAAATCGGTCGAGGTGATCGACGACGCGAAGATCGAACAGATGCGTGAAGAGGCCAAGACCGAAGCAGACGAGGGAGCCAAGTCGGCTGAAGAGGCGGACTTCCCCGACGCCGCGACCGCGGCCCAGAACGTCTACGGAAACCTGGAGGTTGTGTGATGGCTGAAAAGACTCTGGTTCAGGCCGTACACGACACCCTGTGGGACGAGATGAAGCGCGACGACCGCGTCGTTGTTCTCGGTGAAGACGTCGGGGCGCGCGGTGGAGTGTTCCGCGTGACGATGGGTTTCCTCGACGAGTTCGGTGACGAACGCGTCCTCGACACGCCACTCGACGAGAACCTGATCGCGGGGGTCTCGATCGGGATGGCGCTGGATGGTCTGAGACCGGTCGCCGAGATGCAGTTCGCAGACTTCAGCTTCCCCGGGTTCAACCAGATC
Organism: Actinomycetota bacterium; assembly: GCA_019348445.1. GTDB lineage: Bacteria > Actinomycetota > CADDZG01 > CADDZG01 > WHSQ01 > JAHWJK01. The sequence goes on from JAHWJK010000045.1 coordinate 7,771, forward strand.
ATCCAGGAGGCTGCTCGGATCAGGTATCGCTCCAACGGCGACTTCACGGTTCCCCTCGTCATCCGTGCTCCTTACGGCGGCGGTGTTCACGGCGCGCTGTATCACTCGCAGTCGGTGGAAGCGTTCTACGCGCACGTTCCCGGACTCAAGGTGGTGGTCCCGTCGACGCCGCACGACGCTAAGGGGATGCTGATCGAAGCGCTCGACGACCCCGATCCGGTCATCTTCCTCGAGCACAAGAAGTGCTACCGAATGATCAAAGGTGATGTGCCCGACGAGCGTTACAACATCCCGTTCGGTAAAGCCGAGGTCCGCCGCGAGGGCTCCGACATCACGGTCGTGTCGTACGGACTGCTGCATCACTACGCGCTAGAAGCCGCAGAGCGGTTGTCGAGCGAAGGCATCGAGGCCGAGATCATCGACCTGCGTAGCATCTACCCGCTCGACATCGAGACGGTGCTGAACTCGGTTTCGAAAACGAACAAGGTGATGGTCGTCTACGAGGACAACAAGTTCCTCGGTGCGGGGGCCGAGGTGGCCGCGCAGATCGCCGAGAACGCGTTGTTCGAGCTCGATGCTCCGATCGTTCGGATCGGGGGACCGCACGTCCCGGCGATGCCGTACGCGCCCACCCTCGAACACTGGTTCCTCCCCGACGCAGACATGCTCGAACAGGAGATGCGCAAGCTCGCCGAGTTCTAGTCCTATTGGATCCATAGCGATTCGGGTCCGTAGGAGAATCCGCTGGTGAGGACGAGTCGATCTGGGGTAGCCGTCACTGCCGCATTGCTGTGCGTCGCGCTCGCCTGCACTACAGAGGATCCTCCGCGGACCAAACCTGAGCCTCCGGCAGACGTTCGTCTCGTCGGCGCTACCGCCGTCGAGGTCGCTCCCGACGGGACGATCTATGTGGCGGGCCCGGCGACCACAGGTGACCCGCCGGTACCTGTGGGCGAAAGCGACGGGGTTCCCGATGCCGTCGTCGCACGCGTGTCGCGCGGCGGCGACCTGGAGGTGTTCGCCGGCGGAGGAACGCGTGGGGAACTCGCGGCCGAATGGGCTACCGAGCTATCTCTGTCCCTTGGTATCGAGGCGATAGCGGCACGAGATGCCGACGTGGTCATAGCGCGGAGGCGCGAGCAGTCCGTGCTGCAAATAACGCGCGATGGCCGATCCGGCCGAGTGGCCGCGGGGATCGAGTTACCGAAGCGAGGCCGAAGCCTCTCCCAAACCGCGTTCGCTGCCGTGAGCGACCTCGACTTCGCGGACTCTGGCGACCTCTACGTCGCGGATTTCTCTCTTGGTGTCGTCGTGCGGGTGGGACCGGATGAAATCGCGGAGTTGATCGTTGGGGACCCCGATCGCACTGGATTTTCGGGCGACGGGGGCGCCGCCGGCAAAGCGTCGCTCGCGTCTCCATACGGCGTTGCTGCTGGACCCGGCAGGTCTTTCTACATCGCAGATACCGGCAACCACCGCGTCCGTCGTGTCGCGGGCGATGGAACCATCACGACAGTCGCCGGGGGCGGTAACAAGCGTCTTGCAGACGGAATCGCCGCGACGAACGCGCGGCTCGGGAATGTAAAGGCGATCGACGTCTCGCCCACAGGGCGCGTTTACTTCGTACACAACGGCGAGGTCGTCTATGAATTGCACAAGGACGAACTGACGAGGATCGCGGGAGGAGGATCGCGTCGCGCCGAGTCCGGCATTGGACCGAAGGCAGCTCGGTTCCGCGACGTCGAAAGTATCGCCGTTGGTCCTGACGGGACGCTCTACATTGCGGACGATGAACTCGCGCAGGTCTTCGTGCTCAACCCTGATCGAGATCGACTCGAGGTTCTCCTGACCGATTAGTTGATCGCGGTCATTTTTCCGGCTTGAGAAGGTTCGATCTCAATTCGTTCATCACTCGGGCCCCTTGGCCGGAGAGTTGAAAGACGTCTTCGAATCTCGCGTTGTGCGTGCCGCTTGAGTTCCACATGTAACGAAGGACGCGTTTGACTTCGGCGTCGGTCAGGTGCCCGGCTTCGTGGAACGCGTTGACAACGGCAACGTCCAGCTGCGTTCGGAGGAAGAGGTCCTGACGCTCCGTCTCTGACATCTGGATCACCTGTTCATTCGTTTCGAACTGCTCCCCCAGCCATTGGCTCGCGGCGAAGCTCAGCGGATCCGCAAGGAGCGGTATCGCTCCGATCGGTTTGGTCAAGATTGCGGTCGCTACCGAGCCGTTGAATGCCGACACCTCATCCGCGACTTGTCCGTATTCGCGGCGCGCGACGCTGTCACCGACCGAGAACAGTTCGAGCGAGGCGCCGGCGCGTCCCACGGCGCGCCAGCGTGCATCCATGTCGGTTAGGGACGCCGCGTGGCCTAGCTCTTCATTCGCGTAGGCGAACGCAGCGTCTCTGATCAACGCCCTGTCGCCTTCCGCGCCGACGATCAGTTCGACGAATGCGGCGGCGTCATCGGCCGACACTCGGACCTTGGAGGCCGTGGCGCCCAGAGCGACGGCGATATCCCTGTGCTCCCCGTAAGCGCTCGTCGCAAGGTCTTCCCACCAGGCGGCACCGATCTCTGCCAATACCTGCGTAGGGCGCGCGAACAGACCGTACTCGTGGGAGGAACGGGGCGCCTCTCGGATCAAGCGATAGACGACGTCGTTCGCGGCTCCGGGATCGCTGCTGCGCACCCCGAAAGTAGCGGCTTCGAGGAAATTGGCGAGGCCTCCGGCTCCGTCGTTGTACTGCGATCGCAGAAGGATGGTGAGATAGCTCTTCGCCTCGCCCACCGCGGACGCGCTCGGCGGCGCCTCGTCGAACGACATGCGAGCGAGGGTGTTTGCAGCTTCGGGGGTCCGAGCAACCGCGTCGAGGATGATCCCCTTCATATCCAGATGTGGCTGGCCGGGAACGATCGAGTGGGCGGAAGCACGCTGCGTTGCGAGAAGAACCGCGACCTCGCCGGCCTTCACCGCGAAGTCGTGGTCGAATCTGCCGTACTGAACGAGCTGAGCTACCTCGGAGTAGTTGGTGGGGGCCCCGTTCTCGAACGGCATGAGCTCATCCACGAACGTCGACTCAAGCCGGCCGCTTCGAGTCGCGGCGCCCAGCGCGACACTCAGCGGTTGCATGAAAGGTTGGAGGTCGTCGCTGAAGGCGGTGAATCCGTCGTTAAGCCTGCCGACGAGCGCGAGTGTTCCAGTCCCTCCGAACGCGTTGAAGAACCCCGCGGCGAAATCGCCGTCGTGCCCATTCGATTCAAGGGTTGCGAAAAGGGCGGCCAGATCATCGTGATCGATGTCTTCCTCGACCGCGTTCTGTACGTAGTCCGCGAGTCGTCTGCCGACCCAGTACTGCACGTCGCTCGAGAGGTCGTCGAGATCCAGGGATAGGTACGCGGAAAGCTGTTTACGGGAAAGTCCGCGCACCGCGGCCCATGCTGGCGTCTTCACGGACGGAGCCATCGAAGCGACCGCGTTGAAAACGCCGGCAGCGCGGGCTGCTGCGCTTTGCGCCAAGGCTGTCGCTTGATTCTCTAGAGAGATCGCGCGCCCCCGACACATCGACGCCTCATCGAACAGCGTCGTGAGGGGTGACTCCTGCGCCTGCGACCGCGCCGACGCCTCGATGCTGTTCGCCTGGTTCGCATACGCCTGCGCTTGACGCGCCATCTCCTGCGCACTTTCCAGCGCCGCAGCGAGTTCGTTCAGTGCTGCCGCCGCCTGATCCATCGCGTCGGAACCGGTGCGGGCGTCGAGCGCGAGACGGGTACAACGCTCATCAAAGAGGTTCCGCGCGAACCCAGACCACGACGCGCCCAGGGAAGACGCGTCCAAGATGGACGCCGATCCCGAAGATAGTCCCGCGCCGACATCCCCAAGCCGCCTCGCCACCGATCGCAGCTCACCCGGCCGCGCTGCGAGTACCGAAGCGACGCTCATAGTTGTCGCGGCATCGCCGCGTCATCGGCCGTTACATATGCGTCGGCCGCAGCATGGGTCGCCTTGCCGGTCGTGTTCACGGCTTCGCCCAGCAACGACAGCTCGCGTCGCCAGACGATGATCATGTGATTGAACGCGGCCGCCACGTTTCCATCCGCGGCGGCATCTCCAATGCCGGATGTCGCCGCGACGCGTGCGGCCACATCGTTCAGCGACGAGCCCGCGGCGACCAGAGCAGAACCAGAGCCTTCGAGGGCTCCCGGTACGACCCGGATCTCCATGGGAGTTACGCGGAGGTTGTTAGGACGTGCCGAAAGAACGCGCGATCGCGTCTTCTGTCGACTGGTAGGCCTGCGACGCCTGGCCGGTCAAACGAGAGATCCCGAGCAGTGCTTCGTTGAGTCCTTTCGCGCTGCGCTGCCACTGTGCCCACAGCTCCTGGAACCGTGCCTGCGCGGGTCCCGCCCAGTCGGAGCCGAGGGGGGACACGGCGGAGGTCAGTTGGCCCAGCTGCCCTTCGATGTTCGAAGCTCCCGACGCCAACTGCGAAGACACCGACCGGAGCTGTTCCGGGGTGACCTTGATGCCCGACATGGCTACCTCCTTCTCGCCCGAGAACGACGTCGCAACCTACGCCCGTATGGTGATTATTGTCAAATATGGGAAGAGAATGGCTTCAACCTCGGCGTCCCGCCCGCCCCGGCCCGGCGGCGTTCCAGGGCGGACGCCTTAATGTGGTGTCTCATGGCTCAGGTCATCCAACCCACGATCAAGACGCGCGAGCAGGTCGAACGTGATCTTCGTCGGGGCGCCAAACTCACCGAGGCCCCGGGGCCGGCCGCGCCCCGGCCTGAGCGCCGTCCCGAGTGGCTGAAGGTTCGCGTCCGCC
>JAHWJK010000142.1 GCA_019348445.1 Actinomycetota bacterium
AAGAACATCGCCCGCGACGACCGCGTCGCGCTCCTGATCGATCACTGGGACGAAGACTGGAAGCGACTCGCGTGGCTGATGGTCCGCGGGCGCGCGGTCGTCGATCCCGATGCTTCGATGGACGTCATGCGCGAGCTGAACGAGCGCTATCCGCAGTACGACGTCGAACAACGCCACGACGCGCTGATCCGGATCCGGCCAACGCGTCTCTCGTGGTGGGCCTGGAGCTGAGTCTCAACAACGATATGGAGGTTCGCTGGCCCTGAGTGCAGAGGGCACGTTCCCGCTACCCTGGCAGCACGAGCCGGCCTGGCCAGAGGGGGGACGATGCAACAAACCGCCGGGAGCTTTCGTGCACGCGCCGTACTAGCTCTGTCGCTGCTCATCGGCTTCTACACGCTCGCGTTCGTCATCGTCGCCGCACTCGGTTTCTTCATTTACCTGAGCGTGACCGAAGGACGTATCCGCTTCTACACGTTGACGGCCGCCCTCGCGATCCTTGCGATCCTCCGGGGCGTTTTCTTCGTCGACAGATCCGATCCGGAACCGGTCGGGATCCCTATCGACGACTCATCACAGCCGCGGCTGATGGCGCTCGTCAAAGACGTGGCATCGGCGGCGAACGCAAACCCTCCGGATGCGGTCTACCTAGTTCCCGATGTGAACGCGTTCGTCTACGAGGACGGAAAGCTGATGGGGCTGATTAAGACGAAGCGGATCATGGGGATCGGACTCGGCCTACTTAACGTTCTGCACGTCGACGAGCTGAAGGCGGTGCTCGCGCACGAGTACGGCCATTTCGCCGGCGGTGATACGCGTCTGTCGGGCATCGTCTACCGCACCCGATCGGCGATCGGTCGCACCGTCGAGCATCTTGCAAAGAGCGGAACGTGGCTCGCACGCATCTTCGACTGGTACGGGCGCTTGTTCTTACGACTTACCCAACGGATGTCCCGGCAACAGGAGCTCGACGCGGATGGCTTGGCCGCGGGGATCGGGGGCCGCGACGCGCAAACGCAGGCACTCGAGAAGACCGGCCAGACGGGGCCGGCGTTCAACTGGTTGATCGACGATTACGTCGCTCCCCTGTGGCACGCAAACAAGCGTCCGGCGAACTTCTACTCGGGTTTCCGGCAACTCCTCCAGGACCCGACAAGACAGGAACAGCTGCGAAACCTGGCGGAGTCGTCGCGGGATTTCGAGGATCCGTACGACTCGCATCCGTCCCTCGAACGAAGGATCGATCACCTCAAGGAACTCCCGCCTGGGCCCCCGCCGCAACCGACGCCTGCCCGCGACCTGTTGAGCGACCCGGAGCGAACCGAGCAGCAGATGACTGAGGTCGTGTCCGCGCGTGCACTTGGCAACGGTGCAGCGCCGGTAGCCGACTGGGACGCCGTCGCCCCCGCCGTGGTCGATGTCGTTAAAGAGCGCGCCGATGCCTTCAGAGAGGTCGGTGCGCAACGCGGCGCGCAGGACCTAATGGGCGTCCTTGGTCTCGTGCGAGAGAAAGGAGCGCGCGAGGCCGGACGCAGCATGATCCGACTCGACCGTTACCCGCGCGAGATGCAAGACATGGTTGCCCAGGGAACGCTGGGCGAGATGATCTACACACTCGCGGCCGATATCCTCCTCCGGCGACCCGGGTTCAAGCCGAAGATGTCATGGGCGGGCCCCCTCGACATCGAGAGTCCGGACGGCACCGTAGTTCCGCTCGACGAGTGGGCCGAACGCGTGGCGGCCGGCGAAGAATCACCAGACGAGTTCACCGCGCGCCTGGAAGACCTCGTCGCGACGACCGGTTACTCGACCAGCGACTCCTCGCGTGTAGGGAATCCACGTGGCGAATGACAACACGAACGCTTCCAAACTGATCAACGAGAGGATCAAGGAGCTCGGGGACTGGCGCGGGAAGACTCTTGGCAAAGTGCGCGGGATCATCAAGAAAGCGGATCCCGAGATCGTCGAGGAATGGAAGTGGGCTAAACCGACGAACCCCGGAGTACCCGTCTGGTCCCGCAACGGGGGCATCTGTACCGGTGAGGTCTACAAGAACGCGGTCAAGCTGACTTTCTTCAAGGGTGCTTCTCTGAAGGATCCGTCAGGTCTCTTCAACGCCAGCCTGGACGGCAAGGTCAGGCGAGCCATCGACATCAAAGAAGGTGACGAGATCAACGAAGACGCACTGAAGGATCTCATTTGTGAAGCGGTGGCGCTGAATCTATCGAAGTAACAGGCGGAAACCCTGCGTCTGCGCCGCTCCCCGCACGCTGCGGCGCGTGCAGTCTCTATCCACTCTTCGAGCGCGGAGTCATCGCAGCAGTGGCAAGGCCCCCAATGGCCAACGACGCGTGAACCACCTGATCCGCGGCGTTCGACGCGATCAACAGTCGGTCTCCCCCACCGATCGCGATCGCAGACGTGACCACGACATAGGCGACACCTTTCACCAGAGCACCGACTCGCGCCCATTCAGGCCTCAGGCCGAATCCCAGTGCAACGATGCCGCTCACGAGACCGGCGAGGTTGTGCCATCCGTTCGTCTCGAGGATCCCGAAGATGTGTTCGGAGGTGGCGCTGACCTGGCTTGCGTCGGTCGGGAACGAAGTGTTGACCGCGAAGCCGGCGACGGACACGAAAACGAGGAAGACCCCCGATCCCACCAGGTAGATCCGGGCCGGAGACCACTGCGACGCGGCTCCTCCTTGATGCGACGCGCTGCGTGCTGCTTCCACGATGCCTCCTTCTTAGTTGGTCCGTCTCTTCGATGCTGCTAGAGGGAGGCCGAGCACGCCGCGCGCCGCCTGCTCCGCGAGGACCTCGTCGAAAGGCGCACGTCCAGCGAGGTTGATCACGACCCCTTCGATTGCGCCCATATACGCGAGTGCGACCACGCTCGGCGACGCGCCCGGCGGGATCGACCCTCGCCGCCGCCCGGCTGTTATGACTCGTGCAGATTCGGTGACAAGACGACGCGCGACTTCATCAATGGTTTTTCCCACCGGATGGTCCTGACCGCTGAACTCGATACTCAGGACCATGTGAACTCGAGCGATATCGCGGCGGCAGTAGACGGCGTGAGCGCGGGCGGTGGCGATAAGCGCTGCGGCGGGATCATCGTTGTCGCGCAGGAATCTGCCGACCTCGACCCACCAGGTCTCCTCTACCCACGCAACGACGGCGAGTGCTAGCTCCTCTTTGTTGCGGAACAGGTGATACAGGGCGCCGCGCGTGTACCCGGCCTCGGCGGCGATCCGGTCGAGCTTCACCGCGCTGTACCCGTCGCGCGAGAACGCGCGGGCCGCGGCTTCGAGGAGAGCGCTACGAGTGCGAGCGCGCCGCTCCGCCTGCGTCCGCCGCCGTGGCGCTGCAGTTACCACGAGGATGATTTACGTACGTACATGCATGTATATTACATACGTGGCAACGACTCGGGTACGTGAAGTCGTTCAGGAGGGCAAGGTCCCGATGTCGATCCGCGCTGCATCGGCTATGAGCGCTCCCGACTATGTGGACCTCTTCACCGTCACGACAAGGCGACCGATCGAGCACTCCCCCGAGCGATGTGCCCGCATCGCACTTGATGGAGCTTCGCCAGTAGGGCGGTTCGTCGCGTGGCAGCTCTTATGCCACCTGCGCTTGCAGAAGGAGGCCTCGCCCGACTACGTCGCAGGGTGGAAGATCGGCGATCGAGGTAACTCCTGGATACGCCTCGAAGCAAGGTCATGGTTCATGACGGCACATGCGGTCGTGGACGTCGACGAGGACCGGCTATCGATGGCGTTGTTCATCCATTACGACAACCCCGTAGGACGGCTCTGGTGGCCACCGATCTCGGCGATCCATCGCCGCGCCATGCCCGGCCTTCTTCGGCAGGCCGCGAGAGGGATCGAGAGAGCCTGA
>JAHWJK010000046.1:0-8845 GCA_019348445.1 Actinomycetota bacterium
CGATGCGCGCGGACACGACCTTGGGCATCTGGACGAGTGAGCGCATCCCTTCTTGCATGCGCGCGCCACCCGTCGACGTTCGGAGGACGAAGGGGACGTGCCGCTCGATGGCGCGCTCGATCGCGCGAGCGATGCGCTCGCCGGCAACCTCACCCATGCTTCCGCCCATGAAGTCGAAGTTGAACGCGGCGATCTCTACGGCGATGTCGCCGATCCGGGCGGGGCCGTATACGAGGGATTCATCGCTACCGGTTTTGTCGCGGGCGGTGGCCAAAGCGTCCGCGTAGCCCTCGAAGCCCAACGGATCATGTGACGACAGGCCATCTTCGACCGGTTCGAAACTGTCGCGGTCGACGAGGCTCGCGATGCTCTTCAATGGCGACTCCAGTAGCTGATCGGCGCGGCTAGCCTGCTAGGGTCCGACCACGAACGGTAGCAATCGCAACGGTTCCGGAGGTAATCCTGGCAGCCCGACCGCGCATCATGGTCTCCAAGGTGGGTCTCGACGGACACGACCGCGGCATCAAGGTCGTCGCGCGAGCTCTTCGAGACGCGGGGATGGAGGTCATCTACACCGGTCTTCACCAGACGCCGGAGCAGATCGCCAATGCCGCGATCCAAGAAGACGTGGACGCCGTCGGCCTGTCGTGCTTGTCGGGCGCGCATATGACGTTGTTTCCTCGAGTTGCCGAATTGTTGCGAGAGCAGGGGGGCGACGACATCGTCGTGTTCGGTGGCGGCATCATTCCGGAGGCCGACATCCCTGCGCTGCAGGAGGCGGGCATACAGGCGATCTTCACGCCCGGTGCGCCGACGACGCAGATCATCGATTGGGTAAACGACAACGTCGTCAAGCAGGAGGCCTAAACAGCACCTATGGATCTGTTCGAGTATCAGGGCAAGGAGCTCCTTCGTAAGTTCGAGGTCCCCGTGCCCGAGGGTCGCGTCGCCGAGACGCCAGAAGACGCGGCCGAAGCCGCGAAGGGCCTCGGGGGCAAAGTGGTGGTGAAGGCACAGGTTCAGGTTGGGGGCCGGGGTAAGGCAGGGGGCATCAAGCTCGCCAACTCGCCGGAGGAAGCACAGCAGGTCGCGAACGACATCCTCGGGATGGACATCAAGGGCCACGTCGTGAAACGCGTGCTCGTGGAGCGTGCGGGTGACATAAAGGCCGAGTACTACTTCTCCTTCTTGCTCGACAGGTCCGCCCGCAAGTTCCTCGGGATGATGAGTGCGAAGGGCGGTGTCGATATCGAGGAGGTGGCCGAGACCGATCCCGACGCGATCGCTCGAGTCCACATCGATCCGCTGGCCGGTATCTCGGACTTCCATGCTCGGCGCCTCGTATTCGGGTCGCGGATCGACGAAGCCGCGCGCAAAGAGGCGATCGCGATGATTCCGAAGCTCTATCGCGCGTTCGTCGAGCTTGACGCGTCCTTGGTCGAGATCAATCCCATGGTGCTGACCGGTGAAGGACGGGTGATGGCGCTCGACGCGAAGGTGTCGCTCGACGACTCGGCGGCGTTCCGTCACCCGAACTTCGACGATCTCAAAGCTGCACACGACATTCCCGAACAGGAGCGTTTCGCCAAAGAGCGCGGCCTCAACTTCATCAAGCTCGAAGGCGATGTCGGCATCATCGGTAACGGCGCCGGTCTCGTCATGTCGACGCTTGACGTCGTGAAAGCAGCAGGGGGCGATCCGGCGAACTTCCTGGATGTCGGCGGGGGAGCCGGCGCCGAACTGTTGGCGTCTGCGATCGAGGTCATCACGTCTAACCCCGAGGTAAAGAGCGTTCTAGTGAACATCTTCGGCGGCATCACGCGCTGTGACCTCGTCGCCGAAGGCATCCTCTCCGCACTCGAGAAACTCGACGTCAAGGTTCCGATCGTGGTGCGTCTCGACGGGACGAACGCAGAGCAGGGACGGAAGATGCTTGCCGATGCGCCGCATCCGATGTTGATGTCGGCGGAAACGATGCTCGGCGCCGCGGAGAAAGCCGTCGAGCTCGCTCACGGTGGTGGTCGCTGATGGCGATCCTGATCGACGAAGAAACCAAACTCGTCGTCCAGGGCCTGACCGGCCGTGAAGGGTCGTTCCACGCGATGCGGAATCGGGATTACGGGACCAACCTCGTAGCGGGTGTCACTCCGGGTAAGGGAGGAAGCGACGTCCAGGGTGTTCCCGTATTCGACACCGTGGCGGAGGCGGTGCAAGAGACGGGCGCAAATACGTCGATGGTCTTCGTTCCGGCGCGGTTCGCGGCAGATGCCGTGATGGAGTCGTACGACGCCGGCGTGGACGTGATCGTGGCGATCACCGAAAACATCCCGGCGATGGACATGGCTCGAACCGTTCCTTACATCCGAAACAGCGACCGCGACGTTACGTTGATCGGGCCGAACTGCCCCGGCCTGATCTCGCCCGGCAAAGCGAACGTCGGGATCATCCCGGGCGAGATCTGCTCGCAGGGGCCGGTGGGTTTGGTCTCCCGCTCCGGGACGCTTACGTACCAGATCATCCACGAGCTCACGCAACGGGGTATCGGGCAGTCGACGTGCGTCGGTATCGGTGGCGACCCCATACCCGGCTCCGACTTCATCGACATCTTGTCGAAGTTCGAACAGGACCCAGAGACCGAGGTCGTGGTGTTCGTGGGCGAGATCGGTGGCGATGCCGAGGAACGCGCGGCCGCGTGGGCCGACGACAACATGTCGAAACCCATCGTTTCTTACATCGCGGGTTTCACCGCTCCGCCGGGTAAGCGGATGGGCCATGCGGGAGCGATCATCTCCGGCTCGAAGGGAACCGCGCAGGCGAAAGCCGAAGCCCTGGAGGCGGTCGGGATCAAGGTCGGAAGGAATCCGACCGAGGTGGCAGAGCTTGTCGTGGACGTCCGAAAGGCTTCATGACGCTTTCGCTGAAGGAGGGTTCTCCGGGGCCTCCGTGGGACCGCCGCGGTGCGGGGAAACTCGAACAGCTGACGGTGACCTCGGAGCTCCTGTCGGGGAACGCGCTCGGTGACTCTGCGGATCGCCCATTGTGGGTCTACCTGCCACCGGGCGTCGACCACGACCGCGTTCCGAGCATTTACCTGATCCAGGGATACACCGGACAGGTCGACTCGTGGCTTAACCGCAACGCGTTCGAGCCGAACATGGTGGAGCGTCTTGACGAGCTGTTCGGCGACGAGAGCGTTCCGCGAGCGATCGTTGTCTTCGTCGATGCGTGGACCGCGTACGGGGGTTCGCAGTTCGTCAACTCGACTGCGACCGGCCCGTACATGGACTATCTGTGTGACGAGGTCGTGCCCTTTGTAGACGCGAACTACCCAACCGCCGCCGATCCGGGGCGCCGGGCCTTGGCCGGTAAGTCCAGCGGGGGGTACGGCGCGATGGTCGTCCCGATGATGCGCCCGGACGTCTTCGGCGCGTTCGCGTCGCACGCGGGCGATGCGCTCTTCGAAGTTTCGTACCTCCCGGATTTTCGAGAAGCGGCCCGGCGTCTGCGGGATGACTTCGAAGGGTCGTGGGACGTCTTCTTGGACCGCGTCTTCACGACCGAATGGACCCTTGAGTTCGACAAGTTCTGGCCCGGGCTGATGATCTACGGGATGGCGGCGGCGTACACACCAGATCCAGACCGGCCGGGGCGAGGACTGATGCCTTTCGAGGCCCATACGGGTCGGTTGATCGACGACGTATGGGAACGATGGCTCGAGTGGGATCCCGTTCGGATGGCTCCACAGAAAGCGGATGCGCTCGGGGGGATGAAACTGGTTTATCTCGATGCGGGCGACAAAGACGAGTACTTCCTCGACCTCGGCGCCCGTGCATTCGCCGACGAGCTCGACAAGTTGGGAGTGCAATACACGTTCGAGCTCTTCCCCGGCAAACACGGCGGGATCCAGCACCGCTATCCAAAAGCGATCAAAGCGCTCGCGGAAGCCCTCGCTCGCTAGCGTTATTGCGCGTCGAAGCTGTTGATCACGGCGCGCAGCGTCTCGCTGTTTCTGTCGAACCGCGGTTCCAGCGTCCACGCCAAGATCTGAACGAAGTGTTCCTCGGTTCGCAACACCGTGTGGATATAGACGAGGTCGAGGTCGTCGACGGTTCCTCGAAGTTCGTACTCCAATGCCTCGTAGCCGTCGATGATCCTCGTGCCCACCTTCTTCTCGGACGCAGATGACAGCTTGTTGAGGATCGGCCCCCGCGTGATCGCTGAGTAGCGTTCGAGACTGAAGTTCTTCGGGATCCGGTTCGCGCGTTCGAGGAACACGATCGCGTACATCTCTTCGAAGGGACTTCCGACGCCGAGGTCCGCTCTCTTGTTCAACCGCTCGTCGGGGAACCATGACGTCGGGACCGTCACCGTGAAGTTTTCGTCTTCGCCCGGAATCACTTCGGTCCCTTCACTTTCGGGAACGAAGCTGCCGTTCGCGACCTCCGCTGTCTCCCATGGCTTCGCTGCAATCAGCGCGATGGTGATGCCCGCGATCAGAAGTAGCCACACGATGATCCCTGCGATGGTCCACTTCCTCTGAACGCGCTTGAAGTGCTCGACGTTTTGCCATCGCTTCTTCTGCCACGCCCACTCGTTGCCCTTGACCCCGAGCACGATTGCCATCGCGATCCACAAAGCGGGTATCGGGACGAGCGCGAGGAGCCCGACCCAGACGCGGTTTCCGATAGCCCATATCCACGTGAGGAGGAACCCGCCCCAGTTCCAGCTTCCGAGATCGGGAGGGACCGGACTCCCCGCGCCACCCCCGGACTCGTACGTCGTGGGGGAAACGCCCGGGGGAGGAGGCGGCGCGTCACTGGTGACCGGCGCCGTCGCGACGGCCTGTCCCTCTCGCACGTAGGACAGGTTCTGAAGCCCGGGTTTCGCGGCGATCTCTGCAGCCCCTGGACCGGCCGGTGGGTGTGCCTGCGATGTCGTCGCGGCGACGAACGCCGGATGCGCGCCGGAGACCTTGATCGTCGTCTCGTCCGAGGACAGCGTGCCGCGTATCCACGCGCGTTGCATGCCCCAGAAGCCGAGGAAGATGCTCGCCACGATCGAGATCGCGCCCGCCGCGGCCCACCCTCCGGATGCTTTCACGACGGCCACAACCAGCATGACGATCCCGCCGAACAGCGAGACGAGGACGGCGGCCATCATCAGGCGCTTATTCGTCTGGACCTTGTTCACGGCGGGCAGATAGACCGTCACCTGCTTGCGGACGATCATCGCAACGATCACGAAGGGGAGGATGCCGCCGAGGAGCAACAGAGCGACCCACGGCGGCGTGTAATAGAAGTCGGCCTTGATCCACCGTTCGTGGGGCCGACCCGTCTTTATGCAGATCGGGTCGTAGCGCGTCGAACGAAGCACATCGACCGGGATCCCCGCCTTCGCCACGGCAGCGAGCCTAGACCCGTGACCCCCTGACTGCCCGATCCACATGAAGCCGCTGGTGTTAGAACGGGTCCATGTCGGGGCGGATCGTGGTGTTGATCTCTGGGTCGGGCACGAACATGGAGGCTCTTGCCGATGCCTGTGCGGCGGGCGAGGTTCCCGGCGAGATAGTTGCCGTGCTGGCCGATAGAGACTGCCTCGGTCTGCGGGCGGCCGAGAAGCGGGAACTGCCGTCGGAGGTGGTCGACTTCAAGGGATTCGATACGCGCGAGGAATGGAGCGACGCGCTCTGCGACGCTATCGCGCGTCATGAACCCGATCTAGTTGTGAACGCCGGATTCATGCGGATCGTGTCGCCGAGCTGTGTCGACCGCTTCTCCGGCAAATGGATCAACCTTCATCCGTCCCTACTGCCGGCTTTCCCCGGCGCACATGCCGTCAGGGACGCGCTGGATCATGGCGTGAGAGTGACCGGAACGACGGTTCACTTCGTCGCGTCGGAAGTCGACACCGGCCCGATCATCTCGCAAGAGGCAGTGCGCATCGAACAGAACGACACCGAAGACTCGCTGCACGAACGGATCAAGAACGTGGAGCACAGGCTCCTTCCGCACGCGTGCCGCTTGGTGCTCGACGGAAAGGTCCGCATCCAAGACGGCAAGGTGATCGTCGATCAAGGCTGAGCCGGCACCCGCCATCGAGACGCGCAACCTCGGGCGTTCGTTCGGCGCGGTTCGCGCGCTCGACGGCTTCGATGTCTCGCTGCCGTACGGCCAGGTAGTGGGTCTCGTAGGCCCGAACGGCGCCGGAAAGACAACCTTGCTCTTGGTTCTCGCGGGGTTGTTGGCGCCGGATCGCGGAGGTGCAGCCGTTGGTGGTTGTGATCCCCTGACACAACCTCAGGAAGTTCACCGGATCGTCGGTTGGATGCCGGACTTCTTCGGTGTTTACGACGACCTGACGCTGCGCGAATACCTCGAGTTGTTCGGCGCGATGTTCCACTTGAGGCGCGATGAAACGAAGACTCGTACTGCCGAGTTGCTCGAGCTCGTAGGTCTGGCGAGGAAAGCCGACCTCAAGGTCCATACGCTCTCCCGCGGTCAGAAGCAACGCCTCGGGTTCGCGCGCGCTCTCGTACACAGGCCGAAAGTCCTCCTTCTGGATGAGCCGGCGAGCGGGCTCGATCCACGTGCGCGTATCGATCTTCGTGATCTCGTTCGCCGTCAGGCCGACGAGGGCGCATGCGTGATGGTTTCGTCGCACATCCTGCAGGAGCTTGAAGAGATGGCGGACGTCATCGTCTTCGTAGAAGCGGGACGCTGCACCGGCATCTATCAGATCGGCGAGTTGCCGACGGGTGGCGGTGCGCGGCGCTGGCGACTGCGCGCGCTCGATCTCGGTGCTCTTCAACAAGCTGCGTACGCCGTCGGCACGACTTTCGAAGTGATGTCCGACGGCAGCATCGTTGTCGAACTCAACGACGAGCGCGCGGTCGCGGACCTCGTCACGCGACTGGTCGCAGAAGGCGTCGCTCCGACCGCGATCGTCCCGGAGGGCGCCGGTCTCGAGGGCGCGTTCCTTCAACTGGGAGCGGCCGAGCGATGACGGCTTTGATCATGAGCGAGCTCCGGCAGCGCATGAGGGGCAAACGATGGTGGATCCTCCTCGGGATCTGGTTCGCGGTGCTGCTGGGCCTCATCGTTCTGATCCGCCAAGCGCTCGTTAGCACGAGTCCCGATCACGATCTCGAGGTCGGCGTCGTCATGTTCGCCTCGCTGGCGCTTCTCGTACTGGCGCTGGCGTGCCTGGTCGTCCCGGCATTGACCGCGACCAGCATCAACGGTGAGCGGGATCGCGGAACGCTCGCCATCCTTCAGGCGACCGCGCTCCGCCCGTGGGAGATCGTTGCCGCGAAGTTCATCGCGGCTCTCGTGACGACTGCGGCATTCCTTGCGGCGACGATCCCGATCGCGTTGTGGGCGATCGCGGAGGGTGGCGTCAGCCTCGGCAAAGCGGCCGCTGTTTACCTCACGTTGTTCGGTGTATCGGCGGTGTTGTTGGCGGGAGCTATGGGTGCGTCGGCGATCGTGCGGCGACCGGCTCTATCGGCGGTCCTCGCGTATGGGTTCGTGTTCTTCCTGACGATCGGAACCCTGATCCTCTACGGGATAACGATGACTACCGTCGATTACGACTTCGACGGCAGCCCACCCGATTACGGCGTTCGCTGGTTGGTGCTGGCCCCGAATCCATTCGTCGTACTCGCCGATGCGGCACCGGCTTCACCCGACGACCAGGACGACGATCCCCTCGCCGGGATGCGTTACTCGATCAGACAGGCGCGAGACCCGCAGAGCTATCAGATCCAGAGCTTCGATCCGCAGACGGGCGAGCCGATCTTCGAGGAGGAGCCCGAGCCGCCTCCACCCGTGTGGCCGTACGGACTGGCCATCGAGGCGGGGTTCGCGGCGTTCGCGTTCTACGTCGCGACTCAGCGCCTAGGCGTACCCGCGAAAAAACTTCCACGTGGCGAGCGGATCGCGTAGGTCGCACACAACTAGGATGCGCGCGTGACCAAGCGAGCCCTTCTCAGCGTTTCCGATAAGACGGGCATCGTCGAATTAGCGCGCGGTCTGGTCGATCTCGGATTTGAGATCGTGTCCTCGGGCGGTACGGCAACGGAGATCGCCGAGGCGGGGATACCGGTGCAGAAAGTCAGCGACGTGACCGGCGCGCCGGAGATCCTCGGCGGCCGCGTCAAGACACTGCACCCGAAGATCCACGGCGGGATCCTCGCGGACCGGCGCAAGCAAGCCCACATCGAGGAACTCGAGAGCCAAGACATCCCGCCGATCGATCTCGTCGTGTGCAACCTCTATCCGTTCGAGCGGACCGTCGCGGATCCCGATGTCTCCGAGGACGAGGCCGTCGAACAGATCGATATCGGTGGTCCCGCGATGGTGAGGGCGGCCGCGAAGAACTTCCACTCGGTGGCGGTCGTCGTCGATCCCGGTCGCTACGAGGCGATCCTTCAGGAGTTGAGGGACCGCGGCGAGATCTCGCTGGAGACGAGGCGTTCGCTGTCGCTGCAGGCGTTCCAGCACACCGCCGGCTACGACGCCGCGATCTCGGCTCATCTAGCAGGGCGCGAGACGTTCCCCGACCGCCTCGTCGTTTCCGGGACGAAGGTCGCCGATCTTCGTTACGGCGAGAACCCGCACCAGTCCGCGGCGTTCTATCGGAGCGGTGGCGCGTCGGGTGGTCTGGCGGCGGCCGAGCAGCTACATGGAAAAGAGCTCAGCTACAACAACATCCTCGATACCGATGCGGCATGGAAGCTCGTACTCGACCTCGAGGGCCCGGCCGCGGCCATCATCAAGCACTCGAATCCATGTGGTGTTGCCGAGGCTCCGACACTCGCAGAGGCCTACTCGCTGGCATTGGAATG
>JAHWJK010000046.1:8945-12388 GCA_019348445.1 Actinomycetota bacterium
GCCGAAGACGCGAAGGTCGTGACGACGGCCGAGCCGACGGACCAACAATGGGAAGACCTTCGGTTCGCGTGGGTGGTCGCAAAGCACGTCAAGTCGAACGCGATCGTTCTGGCGAAGAATCGGGTCGCGGTGGGCGTGGGGGCCGGACAGATGAGCCGCGTCGAATCGACCAGGCTGGCCGCGATGCGTGCCGGCGATCGTGCACAGGGAACCGCGTGTGCTTCCGACGCGTTCTTTCCGTTCCGCGATGGGCTGGACGCCGCGGTCGAAGCCGGCGCGGCTGCCGTCATCCAGCCGGGCGGCTCGGTCCGCGACGACGAGGTCATCGCCGCCGCGGACGAGCACGGCATCCCGATGGTCTTCACCGGCCGCCGCCACTTCAGGCACTGACGAGGTCTGCGTCTTCTTCTTTCAGCGGCGTGTCCGCTAGCGCCTGGTTCTTCTCCGTGTCGCGGATGCCCGGGACCAGCAAGAACGCGAGCGTCGCGATGCCTCCCAGGATCCCGGACCACACGAACGTCGCCTCTAACCCGATCCATTCTGCGACCGGTCCCGTCAGTGCGAACGACACCGGGAGCAGGGCGGTCGAGACCGCCCAATCGAGACTCGTGACGCGGCCTAGCAATTCCTTCGGTACGAGCCGGTGCATCAACGTTCCCCATACGACGAGGCCGCACGTGAACAGGGCGAACGCGATCGCTTCGATGACCGCTGCCTGCCACACCGCGTTGACGACGGCGTAAGGAATCATCAGCGCGAACGCGACCGCCCACGACACGAACATGAACGTGATGTGATGCCGCGGAAGGCCGCGCTGGCTGAGGAACAAGGCAGCAGCGATCGCACCTACGCCGCCGGCAGCGAATACGTATCCGACGTCTTCCGAGCCACCACCCAGCTTGTTCTTGATGAGGTAGGGGATCAGCACCTCGAATGGACCGATCACGAACAGGAGCGACACCGCGACTCCCGCGAGCGTGCCCCACAGCCACGGCTGCGAGCGCGCGAAACGGATCCCTTCGCGGATCTCTTTCAACGGGGTGCTTTCGCTTCGGCGAGCGACCGGACGCCGCGTCATGAGTGACAACATCAGCGCCGAGAACGCGAAGGTTCCTGCATCGACGAGGAAAGCAGCTCCTGCGCCGCGGATCCCGCCACCGAACGCCGCGATCGTCACGCCGCCAAGCGCGGGACCTGCCAGACGTTCGGCGACGTTCCGTACGAACTGATCCAGCGAGTTCGCTTGGACGAGGAGCTCTTGTGGGACTACGTCGGGAACGATCGCGCCGAACGCGGGGTTGAACACGGCTTGACCGATTCCATACAGGGCAGCGATGACGATCAGGTGCCAGAACTCGAGCGTTCCTGTGACCGCCAGAGCACCTGCTGCGGCAATGACCACACCGCGCAGGACATCACCCGCGATCATCACGTTGCGGCGGTCGAAGCGGTCGCTAAGAACGCCGCCGAAGAGCAGGAACAGGACCATCGGCAGGCTCCACGCGAACGACACGAGTGAGAATGCGGTCGGCACGTTCGAGAGCTCATAGCTCGCCCACGCGATTGCGACGAGATAGAAACCGTCGCCGGTGAACGAGATCGTCATCCCCGCCCACAACAGACGGAAGTCGCGGATCTGCAATGGTCGCAGCATCCCTATCCGCGATGTCAGCCTCGTCGGTTCGAGGGGAGGCGTATGCGCGACACCGGAAGGAAGGTGGTGCTGACTTCTTTTCAGGTTCGTTTCGTTGTCCATGTTTTCTCCCAAAGAGGCATCAGTGGCCGCAACGCGACCGCGCACGAGCGCGGTGGTGCGGGGGATGCCGGTGGAGCCCTAGGGCCGTTGGTTAGTTAACGGCGGAAGGTGGCGCGACCCGGCACGCCCTTCGTGGGCACCGGATCGATCGGCAATGGGCTCCTGCGGATGAACATGGTCGTAACAACATACCAAGCAAACGAAGGCCCTGTGCGCGCGGCACGTGCACAACTAGGATGAGCGAGTCGTTTCGCGCATTTCTAGGGGGTTTGGGTGACCGCGAACATCATCGACGGCAAGAGGATCGCTGCAGACGTGCGCGCGGAGGTCACGCGTGAGACGAAGACGCTCGCCGATCGGGACATCACTCCCGGACTTGCGACCGTGCTCGTTGGAGACGATCCGGCTTCGAAGGTCTATGTCAATTCGAAGCAGAAGGCCGCGGCTGAAGTCGGGATCAAGATCTGGGATCACCCGCTGCCCGCCAGCACGCCGCAGCAGGAACTGGTCGATCTCATCGAGCAGTTGAACTCGGACGACGCGGTCAGCGGCATCTTGGTTCAGCTCCCGCTCCCCGAGCACATCGACGAGGACCTCATCCTCAATCTGGTCGACCCCGACAAGGACGCCGACGGATTCCATCCACGGAATCTCGGCCGTCTGTTGATGGGCGACCCGTTGATCGCTCCGGCGACGCCTGCAGGCATCCAACAGATGTTGATCCGGTCGAACATCGAGACCACCGGTGCCCACGTCGTGATCGTGGGCCGGTCGAACATAGTCGGGAAGCCGATGGCGGCTTTGATGATCCAGAAGGCGGCGGGGGCGAACTCGACCGTCACCGTGTGTCACACGGGAACGAGAGATCTCGACGCGCACACGCAGCGGGCTGACATCCTGATCGCGGCGATCGGCCGCGCGAAGGCAGTAACGGCGCCGATGGTCAAAGAAGGTGTCGTCGTGATCGACGTCGGGATCAACCGGACCGAGGACGGCCTCGTCGGAGACGTCGACTTCGATGCGATCAAGGAGAAAGCCTCGTGGATCACTCCGGTGCCGGGCGGAGTCGGCCCGATGACGATCGGGATGCTCCTCAGTAACACCGTGACATTGGCGAAGCGGCGAGCTGGTATCCCATGACCTTCCTGGATCGGGCGTTCGCGCGTCTGTATCCATTGATCATCAAATCGTCGGAGGAGAAGTGGCTCAGAGATGCGCGCCGGGAGTTACTGGCGCATGCAGCAGGAGACGTTGTCGAGATCGGCACCGGGGCCGGCCATAACCTCGATCACTACACCGACAAGGTCTCGAGCCTCACCCTCACCGAGGCGAGTCCCCACATGGTGGCGAAGCTTCGTGGCACCGTGCGCGCGAAGCGGCCGGATGCTCGGTTGGTCGAGGCTCCCGCGGAGAACCTTCCTCTTGAAGACGACAGTGCGGATTGCGTCGTTTCGACCCTCGTGCTGTGCACGGCAGAACAAGCGCCGTCGTTGCAAGAGGTCCGGCGCATCCTGCGCCCCGGTGGGACCTTCCTCGTCCTCGAGCACGTGGCTGGGGCGGGAAAGGTTGCGAAGATGCAACACCGGGCTCGCCGGTTCACGAAGTTCTTCGGTCGAGGCTGTGACGTCACGCGCAACACTCGTGCATCTCTGGAGGCAGCAGGGTTCGACGTGTCGGAGGTCCGAGA
>JAHWJK010000143.1:0-1089 GCA_019348445.1 Actinomycetota bacterium
TGTCGATCACGCGATCACCTTCTCGACCACGGGATCGGGTGAGATCTCGTCGGCAGGAGGGCCGTGCCTGCCCCTGGTCGCGATGATCACGCCGAACAGGATCAGCGCCGCCCCCGCGATCTGACCGGTCGAAGGGCGCTCCTCGAGGACGATCCGCGCGAGCACCATCGCGCCGACCGGCTGCAGCAACAGGACCACGGAAGTGATCGCGGCAGGGAGTCGCGGGAGCGATAGCGAGATCAACAACCAACCGACCCCCTGTGACGTCACGGCCAGTGCCGCGAGCCACCCGTGGCTGTCGAGACCTCCCGGAGCTTCGAGCGTCCCGGTGATCCCCCCGAATACCGCCGCCGCCGCTCCGGAGACGGCGGTCGCGTAGAACAACGGCCCCGCGACGCGACGTAGGTCTCGCGACCCCTCGCGCAGCGTGAGTATGAAACCCGCGTAAGCAACCGACGTCAGCGCACCGAACAGAACGCCCCTGACGGGCGACTCGCCGTACGCATCACCGCCGAGAACGCCGGAGATGAGCACGACGCCGATGAGGACAACCGGAACCGCGACGAAGAGCCCGGTATGGGGACGCTCCGATAGGACGAACCACGCGACGAACGCAACGAGCAACACCTGCAGGTTGCCCAGCACGGTCGCGAGACCCGCACCCACCGCTTCGATCGCGTGGTGCCACGCGATGAGATCGACCGCGAAGAAGAGGCCGGCGATGAGCGCGAGCCTTTTAGCGCGGGCCGTGATCGGTCCGAGACTCACGCCTTCCCACAACGCGAGGACGCCGAGCAGCGGCAGCGCGTAGAGACAGCGGAAGACTGCGACGGTCTCTGGCGTCGTCGCGGCGAGACGAACGAGAACACCGGACGAGGCGATACACGCCGCGCCGGCTGCTGCAGTCAGGACCGGTCGCTTCTGGAGGAAGCCGAGCTTCCTCCACGGCGACTCCGCGCTAGTGCTCGAGATGGCTCCTTGGTTGCGTGCTACTCACGACGTGACGTCTGCGAACTCGGCCCCCAGCTCCGCGGCAAGATCCTGAACGTCGACGTGGATGTTGACACCTCTCGCGCCTCCACCGAGCGT
>JAHWJK010000143.1:1189-3816 GCA_019348445.1 Actinomycetota bacterium
CGGATCGCTCCTGAAGTTCCATCACGGCTAGATACTCCCCCACCGGAAGAGGCTCACCGAACTTATCGGTCGCCGCGAACGTGGGACCTTTGTAGCGGTCGATGTATCCGGCCTTCAGCACTCGCGAGCCGGCGCAATCCACGATCACCTGTCCCCACAGCTCCGCATCCGGTTGGTCAACCGGAACCAAGGCATAGCTGTACGCATAGAGGGCGCATCCCGGGTCGACGACCGGGCGCTGTGTTTCATTCTTCACCGACACGGTCGAAGGGATCCTGCCGCCGGTAACCACTTCGTTGGATCGCAGCTCGAGCGACATCGTTAGCCGATCAAAGGGTTGACCCTTCGACGCCTTGCCGGTGCCGACAGAGCCGGGGATGGAATGTGGAGTCGTCTCGGGAGTAGGGCGATCGTTGCTATCGGCCTCACCCACAGACGTGCACGAAGACGAAATCAGGGCAAGGCACACGACCGTGATCAGCATTCTCATGATTCTTGGACCACGGGGAACGACCGGAAGTTCCCGAGCTGACTAGATCTTGTCGACCTTGTAGATCGGGCCGGAGAAGTCCGCGATGTACATCGCGCCGCTTCGGTCGAAGGTCACATCGAGCGGAACATCGAGCTCGAGGAAGACGGTCTGCGACTTCACCCTGCGACCGGTCCTGTCGAACTGGACCCGAACGATGTCGTGACCCGCCGGCGGTCCGAACAGGTTGCCCCACTCGGCTACGAAAAGGTCGTTGCGATAGTCGCGGCCCCATGCGCGGGTTTTCTGGAACGCCAGGCCGTCCGACGACGTGTGCAGTCCGAACGACGACACCGGCCGCGGCGTCCTCTTGATCGGGCATCTCCCGAACTTGTCGATGACGTCCGGATTCGGGTTGTTGTAAGGCTTGAGCGATCCCTTTTCCGCGACGTTGTGGAGACACGAGGGGAATCCGAAGTCGTCTCGACGGCGGTCGTTGATATCGGTGACGAACAGAAGATCGTCCGAATCCTCGAGGTTCGGGTCTATCGGGTTCTCCGCGGTCGATCCTTTGCGCGCGTCGTCGACTCCGTTGTGCGGGACGAACGCGAGCGACCGGTCGATGGGTGAGAACGCGACGTCGTAAACGTTGCGCCATCCGGTCGCGACGAGAGTCTTCTTGCGCGGAAGATCGGCGAGGGAGGTTCGCCTCAGCTTCGGATCGATCCGTATGAGCGAACCGGACCACGGGACGACTTCACTCTCGCCGCCTTCGACGCCGTCGTCTGTCGAGTTGCCGTTCGTGACGTAGAGCATCCCGTCGGGGCCGAACGCCATGCCGTTCGTATTGTGCCGGCCATTCGGCAGGTCCTTGAGGACGACGTACTTCCTGTCGGCGATGCCGTCGCGGTCCTTGTCGATGACGCGCCAGACGCGGCCGTAAGGACGGAATCCGAAGGGACCGTCGCGCGAGCCCTCGGCGTCGGAGACATAAAGACTCCCGTCTTTCGCTGCTACGACACCGAGCGGGCTGCGGAACCCCTCCGCGAACACCTCGGGGTCATCGCCGAGTCCGCCGAGGTCGTCGATAACCAGAACCGTACCGCCGACGAGGTCGGTCACGTAGAGCCGCTTGTCGCGCTCCCCCTCGCGGGTGTCTTTGCCGAACGCAAGGCTCGTCGGCGCGCCTCCGGTCGATGCGTAGGAGATGACGGTGAAGCCCGGCTCCGGGATCGGTAGCGTCTGATCGGTCGACGACGCGGGCGCAGAGACGGCGATGACTGCCACCAGACCCACCATCACGGCGACGACGCGGGTCCGCATCATCGGACGATCAGCGTCCCCTTCATGCCGGGGTGCAAGCTGCAGTAGAAGCCGTAGCTCTTGCCGGACTTGACCCGCTCGAGACCCAGCACCTCCGTCGAGCTACCCGCGGTGATCGTCTCCGACCAGAACAGCGGGCACTTGCCGGCGTCGAAGCCGGAGCACCACTTGGTCTTCTTCGCCTGCTTCTTCGATAGGAACGAGTCGTACGCGACGAAGTTGTGAGGAGCGATATCGGCATTCGCGTAGGTGATGCCTTCGCCCGGAGCGATGACGAGTATGGGCGGAACGAACCCCGCCACGAAACCGCCGGGTCCGGTCACGGCAACGGCCGCGCTGGCAGGCGCGGCGGACGCGACAATGACGCTGAGGGCCGCGACGAAGACGGCTGCCTTACGCATACGTGCTTGGTTCGCCTTAGGCGCCGCCAATCCCTGCGAGTCGCGGATCGAGCAGACGGTCTATGCGGTTGCGGCAGCCCCCGGCGACGATGCGAGGGACCCGATCAGGGGGCTGATCTGTGCAAGCTTCTCTTTGGATAGGTAAGCGTCGGCCCAGTGCGGCTTCGAGGTGATGACGCCGGAGAGGGCGACGATCGTAGTTTCGGGCGCGACGCTTCGCAGAACGGTTGCGGTCTTCTCCCCGTCCTGGACCGGCATCTGGTAATCGAGGATCACGAACTCGGGGTGGGTCTTCATGATCGTGGTCACGGCGTCGAGGCCGTTGGCCGCCTCCCACACGGTGAACCCGTCCAGCTCGAAGATCATCCGCAGGACGTCTCTGATCTCCTCATCGTCGTCGACCACGAGGATCGTCGAGCTGCCGGTACTCATCC
>JAHWJK010000004.1:0-16718 GCA_019348445.1 Actinomycetota bacterium
GGATCCCGCACGCGGAGTAGGAGGTGTAGCCGCCTCGCTCGAAGCCGACGATCTCGAGCTCGTCCGCCGATTTCAAGCGCCGCGCCTGCGATGCGGCCGTCATGCCTCCCGCGTCGCCGCCGACCACGACGAGTCGCTCTGCCATGGCCGCAACCTAGCCCGAAGCGCGCAGCTAGGCTTCGTGCAAGGAGATCCGAGACGCCGGTTGTGAGGCCGTCTCGAGCAGGCCCTCGTAGCTCAGGGGATAGAGCACAGGTTTCCTAAACCTGGTGTCGCAGGTTCGAATCCTGCCGGGGGCACATCAGCGAATGCTCTTCGTTGGGTCGTTGACGAAGCGGAGATCCTTCAAACGGAAGCGCCCGGGCTCTGGCAACCCTGCGCGGATGGAGTGCTCGTCGAATGGCGTGCGGGGCTGTAGGTCGTGTGGGAGCTCGTCGAATGCCAGCACGGGAGTCACGATCTCCTCCTCCAACATGCGAACCTGCGCCTTCGCGACCAGCGGCACGGTCATCACCTTCTCACTGACCCACGCGAGAGTTCTGTGAAATGCCATCGGCAGCCGAACGACCAGGACACGTCGATTCAGTACATCCGCAATCATCCGGACGGCGTCGTCGAACCCGATCTCCGTTGGTCCAAGAACCGCGACCGTCTGTTGCTCGAGCCGGCCTTCGACCGACGCGACCAGCACCTCGACCAAGTCGTCGATCCACAGGGGACGGATGCGACGGTCGCCGATGCCGA
Source organism: Actinomycetota bacterium (assembly GCA_019348445.1). Classification (GTDB taxonomy): domain Bacteria; phylum Actinomycetota; class CADDZG01; order CADDZG01; family WHSQ01; genus JAHWJK01. The sequence goes on from JAHWJK010000004.1 coordinate 745, forward strand.
CGTAAACCGGGAAGGTGAACAGCGCGTGGCTGAGATGGTCCAGGAAGTGATCTCCTCTCCCGTACACCATCCCCGGCTTGAGAACTGTCCACCGCAGTTTCGACGCCCTGGTGATCTCCTCCGCGGTCCACTTCGACTCGTGGTAGGGGGAGCCACACGCGGGCCGCGCCCGCAAGAAGCTCATGAGTGCAACGCGGGTGACACCGACCGCCTCCGCAGCTGCGACCACGTTCGCGGTCCCGTCGACGTGGATCGCCTGATAGGTCTGGTTTCCCACTTCGCGGTTGATGCCGGCGCAGTGAGCTACGGCATCGCAGCGCTCGAAGGCCTGTTCAAGGCTCCTCCGATCGGTAATGCTCGCTCGGGCGACTTCGATCCTGCCGAGTTCGGTGACGTGCACCGCCCCGGGCCGTTGGTCCACACCGCGGGACACGACCACGACCTCGTGGCCTTCACGAGCGAGGTGCGTCGCCAGGTGTCCCCCAACGAACCCGGTACCACCTGTGACCGCGATTCGCACCGGGCACTACCCCCCGTGGGTCGTTGCTGTTGTCGTCTCTGCTGAGTTTCTTGCGTTTTCCGAAAGAAAACCAGCAGAGACGATCAGCCGGCATTTCAGTCCCGGCGCGGGCACCAACCTAGACTGCATCGCGTGCCGTTCTGGAAACGGAAGATCGACCCGGAGGTGGCCGCCGCGCGCGCGAGGGCGGAGGCCGCGCTTCCCGCTGGCTGGCGGATCTACCGTTCAGATCGCGAACAGTTCGACGTCCCGAAGGGAAGGGTCATCACGTACGGGATCTGCGCCGCCGGCCCGAGTGGCGAGACGGCTCTGGTCGTCGCGGTAGGAGAAGCGAACTCGTACCGACACTTCGAACGATTCATGCGCGGCCATCTCGACGTCGCGGAAGGATGGTCGGTTCCGCTCGTCGATATCGAACCGAACAAACCGTACGGGTCGTTTCACGTGAGACATGAGGACGACGCCGATGTCATCGCCGCGAAGCAGGAACTCGACGACGCGCTTCCGGATGGTTGGGAGCTCTACGACAGCGACCGCGAGCGCTACTTCTTCCCCTCCGGGTATCTGGAGACGTGGGCGGTGACCGCAAGGGGCCCGGGAGACGAAGGGATGTTGGTGATGGGCCTCGGCGAGGCGGGCGGGTTTCGCCAACTGGCGAAGGCTCTGCGTCGGGAACTGCCGACAGCCGATGCGTGGGCACCGCCGATGCAATACCTGACCGCGAGGTGAGTCCTAAGGATCAGCCGGCGACGGCGTAGCCCGCGGATTCGATAGCCCGGACGACACCCGCGCGATCGATCACGCTGTCGTCGAAGACGACCGCGACGCTCTTCTCCTCGACGTTGACGTCGGCGGATTCCACCCCGTTCAGTGGCTCTAGCGCAGTCTCGATCGCCGACTTGCAATGGCCGCACGAGACCTCCGGAACGTTGAAGTTTTCTGTCGTCATGCCCTAAAGGCTAACCTCGACGTCATGCAACTGGGCATGGTCGGCCTCGGAAAGATGGGCGCGAACATGACGCTCCGCTTGCTTCGGGGAGGCCACGAGGTCGTCGCTTTCGATGTAGACGCAGCCGCGGTCGAACGATCGACGCAGCAAGGAGCGATCGGCGCGTCGTCGTTAGAGGACCTGGTCGAGAAAACCGCTACGCCACGGGTCGTGTGGGTGATGGTGCCTGCAGGCGACATCACCCAGCAGACGATCGACCGACTCTCCGAGCTGCTTGCAGAGGGGGATGTCGTCGTCGACGGAGGAAACTCTCGCTTCACCGACAGCGCGGCGCGCGCCCGACTACTCGAAGACAAAGGCATATCCCTCCTCGACGTCGGGACCTCGGGCGGCATCTGGGGTCTCGAAGCCGGCTTCTGTTTGATGATCGGGGGCGAGGCCGCCGCGTTCGAGACCGCCGAACCGATCTTCGAGACGCTAGCGCCCCCGAACGGCTACGCGCACATCGGCCCCTCCGGCGCCGGACACTTCACGAAGATGATCCATAACGGGATCGAGTACGCGCTGATGCAGGCGTACGGGGAAGGGTTCGAGCTGTTGCACGAAAGCGACTACGACCTCGACGTGTCGCAGATCGCCGAAGTCTGGCGACACGGTTCGGTCGTTCGGTCGTGGCTACTCGATCTTGCCGCGAACGCGCTCGACGGTGACCCGAAGCTGGATTCGATCGCGCCTTACATCGAGGATTCCGGTGAAGGACGATGGACGCTCGTCCACGCGATCGAGAACGCGGTGCCGGTGCCCACGATCGCGACCGCGCTCTTCGCTCGTTTCGCATCGCGCCAAGACGCTTCGTTCGCAGGAAAGATCATCGCCGCCCTCAGGCGCGAGTTCGGGGGGCACGCGGTCAAAGCTCCGGAGTGATGACCGAGACGATCACCGCCCCGCAGCGGATCGAAGTCCCGACGGACGACGAAGTCACCGAGCCCGACAGACCATGGCTCGTGATCGTGTGGAATGACCCCATCAATCTGATGTCGTATGTCACCTATGTCTTCCAGAAGCTTTTCGGCTACTCGCTCCAGAAGGCGACGAAGTTGATGCTCGACGTCCACCACAAAGGGAAAGCCGTCGTCTCCAGCGGGTCGAAAGAGAAAGCCGAGCTCGACTGCTATCGCCTGCACGCGTACGGCTTGTGGGCGACGATCACGAAGAGCGAGTGAAGGTCAAAGGCGGCCGCGGAGGCACCGTCCGATTGCGCCTCGACGAGACGGAGGCGTCGCTACTTCGGAACCTCATAGCCGAGATGCAGATGCTGCTCGAGGCCGACATCCCCGATGGTGACGCCGTCAAGCAGCGGTTGTTCCCGCGCGCCTACGAAGATCCCGCGAACGAAGAGACGTTTCGCGACCTGACCTCGGGAGATCTCGAGAACGCAAAGCTGGCGGCTTTACGAGAGGTGCGCGACTCGATCGGAGAGCGGGGGTCCGTGGAGGTAGAGATCGGTCCCGACGACGTCGGAAGCTGGCTAAGGTTGCTCACCGACCTGCGCCTCGCTATCGGCGTACGGCTGGATGTGACGGAAGAGACGATGTCGGCAGAGATCGATCCCGACGACCCGAACGCCGGAGCACTGTCGGTATTGCACTGGCTCGGGTGGGTGCAGGGATCGATCCTGGAACGGATCGAGGGGTGAGCACATGTTGGCACCAGGAGACGATGCGCCGCGCTTCGATCTCGAAGACGGTGACGGCAAACGCTGGGATCTAAAAGAACTCAAAGGGCAGAAGGTCGTCCTTTACTTCTATCCCGCCGACGACACCCCCGGGTGAACGCTTGAAGCCAAGGACTTCCGTGATGCGAAGTCAGAATTCGAAGAAGCCGGATACATCGTGCTCGGCGTGAGTCCGCAAGGAGCCGACTCGCACAAGAGATTCGCGGCCAAGCACGGGCTCAACTTCCCGCTCCTGGTCGATGCCGACACCGAAGTTGCGAAGGCTTACGGCGCGTATAAAGACTCGGGTGACCACTGGGATGACATCCCGCTGAAGATCAAGCGATCTACGTTCGTCATCGACGCCAACGGCAAGATCCAGGAGGCTCTGTACGGAGTCAGTGTCAAAGGCCACGTCGACTCGCTCAAGCGGAAGGTCGGCGTTCCCGCATGATCGTCGGCGCGCACGTTCCGGACGACGATCCGCTCGCCGAGGCCGCTTCCGTCGACGCGGAGTGCATCCAGCTCTTCGTCGGGCCCCCCCAATCGTGGAAGAAGCCACCTATCCGCGCCGACGCGAACATCCTGAAGAGTTCCGAGCTTCCGGTCTACGTCCACGCGCCGTATCTCATCAACGTTGCGTCACCGAACAACCGCGTACGCATCCCGTCGCGCAAGATCCTCGCCGACACGCTCGAGCGCGCCGAGGACATCGGGGCGGCCGCGGTGATCGTCCACGGCGGCCACGCAGAAGACGGCGTCGAGCATGGGTTCAGACGCTGGTGGAAGGTCTTCGAAGAGATGGGAGAGCCGCGCGTGCCGATCTATATCGAGAACACCGCCGGTGGTGAAAACGCGATGGCTCGCAAGGTCGACGTCTTGGCACAGCTATGGGACATGCTCGAGGAGTTCGACGTCGGCTTCTGCTTCGACACGTGCCACGCGCACGCGGCCGGTGAGGATCTCTCGGATGTCGTCCCTCGCGTCCTGGAGGCGACCGGACGGATCGATCTTCTCCACGCGAATAGTTCACGCGACGCACCGGGAACCGGTGCCGATCGACACGCGAACTTCGATGGTGGCGCGATCGATCCTGAAGTCATCGTCGACATGGTTCGAGCCTCCCAAGCACCCGTGGTGATCTGCGAGACCCCGTGGCCCGGGATCGGCGATGACATGGCATGGCTCAGGAAATCCCTCTAGGCTGCGCCGATGAAACTGCTACGGGACGTTGCCGTCGGCCATCTGGTGACCGTCGACTGCAGGACGACGCTGCGACGCGCGTCCAAAGTGATGACGGACCGCGGCGTTGGTTGCGCCGTGGTGATCGAAAAGGAACGCGTCGCGGGAATCATCACCGAACGCGACATCCTCCACGCGGTCGCGAACGAACAAAACGTCGACGAGACGACCGTGGAGACGGTCATGACTAAAGACGTGGTCAGCGGCGCGCCCGGGTGGGACATCACGAAAGCCGTCAAGACGATGACGGAAGGCGGGTTCCGTCATCTGCTCGTGATGGAGATGGATGACCCCGTTGGCATCGTGTCGCTCCGAGACCTCATGGACACGATGGTCGAGATGGCCGCTCAGGCCTCCTCCGCCTGAGCGATCAACGCGTCGAGCACCCCTTCCTGCATCGCCTTCAACCGACGTTTCAACAGGAACGACAGCGCACGCCCGGAGAACCCACCAGGAAGGGAAGCGCTCAATCGTCGCGTCACGGTGACGCCTTCGGCGGTGTCACGAACCTCGTAGCGGACGCGCATGCGCACGCCAACGATTACATCCTCAACGTAGCTGGAACCTGTGGCCGTGACGGTCGAACTCCGACCGTCGACGATGAACCCGAGGAGGGTCGCGCGGCCTTCCACTACGGCTCCCGTAGACAACGGGATTGGTCCCTTGGTCTCGAGGATCTCCGATTGCCACTCGGGCCACGTCGCCGGGTCGGTGATGATCTTCATGACGGCGTCTGCCGAGCACGAAGCAGAGCGGGTGTGCTCGATCTCGTACGTCCGGCCCGCGAAGTCACTCACGCGACCCGAGTGTAGGCGGGCTCACGGTTAACCTCATTGCCGATGTCGAAACCGCGCCTCGGGATAGCTGCCGGTAACAAGCTCGGAGCCGACGCGGCGCGTCGTGTCGCCGAAGCCGGCGGGAACGCGGTCGACGCGTGCCTGGCGTCCGCCATCATGGGATGGGTCGCGGAACCTTTCTTCGCGTCGATCGGAGGGTCCGGCTTCATCGTGGTCAGAGAGCCGGATGGTTCGGTCGAGGTGATCGACGGCAACACGACGATGCCGCTAACCACGCCAGAGGTCCCGGGGCAGGGCGCCCGCCGGATCTTCCTGCCGAAGTACGCCGACGGCATCTACATGGGTATCGGAGGCGGTTCGGTCGCGGTGCCCGGGATCCTCGCAGCCGTTCGGCTGGCGTGGGAGCGTCACGGACACATCGAATGGGCGGCGCTGTTCGCCGACGCGATCGCGGTCGCCAGGGACGGCTTCCCCTTCCCAAAGGTGTCGGATTACTACCTCTCGTGCACCTGGGACAACATCTGGTCCGTCTACAGCGAGTCCCGCGCGATCTTCGGGGTCGACGGCGTCCCGATGACCGAAGGTCAGACGCTGACCCAACCGGAACTTGCGGAGGCCCTCGAGGCCGTCGCCACCGACGGGCCCGAAGTGTTCTATTCGGGTTCGCTCGGAGAAGAGATCATCGCGACGATCGAACGCGACAACGGGTTCATGACGCTCGACGACCTCAAGTCGTATTCACCTGAGATCAGACAGCCGGTCTCGACGGCCGCGTTCGAGTGGCGGATCGATTCCAATCCTCCACCGGCCGTAGGGGGCGCGGTCCTGGTGCACATGTTGGCGCTGCTCGAAAGTGCAGACGTGAACGATCCCGTGAAACGATTGACCGCGATAGTCGAGGCCCAACGTATGGCCGTCGGTTACAGACGAGAGCGGTATCACGACCCCGAAGGGATAGCAGCAGCGTTCGAAGAAGCGCTCGCGACGATCAACCAGCGGTCACAGCGGTCGTCCGAAACCACTCATACGTCGTCCGCCGACTCCGACGGCTACGTCTGTTCGATCACGGAATCGAACGGGTACGGATCGGGCCTGGTGGTCCACGGCATGATGCTCAACAACACTCTCGGCGAGGAGGAGCTCAACCCACTGGGATTGCACCGGATCCCGCCGGGATCGCGGACGCACTCGAACATGGCACCAACGATCGCGTCGAAGGGGGGCCGCGCCGTCGCTCTAGGCTCGCCGGGCGCGGACCGGATCGTCGGAGCTATCGCGCAAACCTTCATCCGCATCGCCGTAGACGGGGAATCCCTTGCACAGGCGCTGGCAGCTCCGCGAGCTCACCTCGATCCTCGTCCAAGCGGCGAGACCGTCTGTTTCGAGCCGGGCCTTCCGGGCGACCAGCTTCCGTGGGTCAAGCGGCCGTACGACGAGATCCACATGTATTTCGGCGGTGTGCAAGCGGCTTCGGTAGACGAAGACGGAAACGTCGATGCGGCTCACGATCCACGACGATCCGGGGGAAGCGCACTAGTCTGACCCGACGCGCAGAAACGAAGGGGGACCGATGCCGCGGTTGTTCTCGATAAGACCGTCCCTGTCGATGAAGGGACGTAAGTTCAAGGGCATCCGTGGATGGGCGGGTAAGCCGTTCCATCCACCGCTCACCGACATCCCGGTCGCGGCGTACGTCCTCGTAGCCATCTTCGACGTGATCTCGTTCGTCGCGTGGAGGAACGATCCGGGATCGAACGTCGCACGAGACTTCTTCGTTGCCGGGACGCACGTGATCATCGCCGGTGCCATCGTCTCGATCCCGACGATCATCACGGGCTGGTGGGACTGGTTGAAGTCGGCCCCCAACCGGACGCAGGCATGGCGGACGGCGAACTGGCACATGGCCATAATGCTCACGATGTCGATGGTCGTCGCCGCGAACATCATGTTGCGGTTCGCGTACTGGCAGACCGGTTACGAACAGGGAACCGACTCAACGATCATGATCCTGTCGGTCATCGTGGGCAGTCTCGTCATCTTCGGTTCCCTATACGGCGGCGCGATGGTCTATGAGTTCGCATTCAACGTGGAGCAGGATTTCGACCACGCTTATACCGAGAGCACCGAAGACCACTGGCCGGGAAAGTCGGTGGCAACGCAGGAGAAGGACGACTCGTCGAGCGCCGCTACGTCACACCGCGAACCGGACGTGTAGCACGTCGCCTTCTTTGACGACGTAGTCCTTTCCTTCGACGCGTAGCTTCCCGTTCGCCTTCGCTCCATCCCACGACCCGGCCGCAACGAGATCGTCGTATCCGACGACTTCCGCCCGGATGAAACCGCGCTGTAGGTCGGAGTGGATGACCCCCGCGGCTTCGGGTGCCGTGGCGCCGCGGCGCACCTCCCATGCCCGCGTCTCGTCCTCGCCCGTCGTTAGGAAAGTGATCAGGTCGAGCGCCCTATAGCACGCCGCGATCACCCGGTCGAGGCCGGGGCTTTCGACGCCGAATCCGGCAAGGAGTTCACTCGCGTCTTCGTCCGACATACCTGCTACTTCGGCTTCGAGAGCGGCGCTGATCGCGATTGCATCGTCCAACGACGGCGGTGGACCGTTCCCCTCCTCCACGTTCGCTACGACGATCCAGGGCTTCAGGGTCAGAGGTCCATAGCCCTTCAGGATCTTCAGAGCGTCGTCGTCCCACTCGCCGTCGCGCAACGGACGCTCCGCATCGAGCAGCTCGTGAGCTCGCTCGAGTGTCTCCAGCTCGCCCTTAACCACATCCTTGCCCTTCGCCTTCTTGCGCGCCTTCTCCACGCCGCTCTCGATGCTGGCGAGGTCGGCGAGCACAAGCTCGGCCTCCAGCGATGCGAGATCCGCTTTCGGATCGGCGTCATCACCGAACGCGCGGACCACCATGCACAACGCATCGGTCTGACGGAATTCGGCGATACCTTGCGCGGTCAAGCCACCGGGAACGTCGACGAACCGGACTTTCGCGTGCGCGACCTTCTTCGAACGTTCGATGTCCGCCAGCACGGCGACGCGAGGATCGGGCACGTCCACCACCGCTTGGTTCGAGCGACCACCGGCAACGCCGGACCGGGTCAGCGCCGAGAACAGCGTCGACTTCCCCGAATACGGAAGCCCAACGATGCCGATGTCCTTCATCGCCGCAGGTTAGCTTGCGGTCGATGGACACAGGGTTGCGCGGCAAGGGCGTCATCGTGACCGGCGGCGCCGGCGGGATCGGCACCGCGATGACGCGCGCCTTCGCGTCCGAAGGCGCGCGCGTGTGCGTCCACTACCGAAGCAACGAAGAGCGCGCGGCAAAGCTGGCTGCGGAAGTGAACGGCGTCGCGCTGCGAGCGGATCTGACGCTCGAGGAAGAAGTCGACGAGCTCTTCGCCAACACGGTCGACAAACTCGGCCGACTCGACGTTTTGGTCGCGAACGCGGGACGATGGCCGGAGCAAGACGTGCCGGTGTGGGAGATGTCGCTGGAACGATGGCGGTCGACGATCGCGGTCGACCTCGAGTCGGTGTTCTTGTGCTGCCGCGCGTTCCTCCGCCACGTCGCAGGTACCGCGACCGGAAACATCGTGCTGGTGTCGTCGACTGCCGGAGTGTTCGGCGAGGCCGGTCATGCCGATTACGCCGCGGCCAAGGGCGCTCTCGCGTCGGGATTCCTAAAGAGCTTGAAGAACGAGATCGTGCGCATCGCACCGACGGGCCGCGTGAATACGATCTGTCCCGGCTGGACGATGACCGAGATGGCACGCGATGCGCTCGACGATCCCGAGGCAGTCCCGAGGATCACGCGCACGATGGCTCTCGACAAGGTCGCGACCGCGGATGACATCGCGCGGGTCGCGGTCGCTCTCGCATCGGACGAGATCTCGGGTCACGTAACGGGCGAGGTCATCACGGTTGCCGGAGGAATGGAGGGCAGAATCCTCCGAAACAGCTAGGCGGCTGAAGGAACGGACGGAGCCGGCTACATCCCCGGCCCGGAGTGACCTCCGTGGAAGCCCTCGCCCATCGTTTCTACGTAGAACGGGTCTTTGGCATGAGACTCCGACTCAGGCGTCGGCTCGTAGAGGTTTTCCTGTTCGTGTTTGCGCCACACGGCGCGGCCCCATAGAACGAGACCGATGGCCAGCGCAACGACCGCGAGGTAAATGATCCATGCCACAGAACCCCACGGTACACCTGAAGGAGAGACGTCACCGGTTAGGTCGTGTCCGGGAAGTTTGCCTCGTTAGAGGATCCGGGCGCCGAGTGCGCTTCCGACCAGCTCGACCGCGAGCGCTCCGGTTTCGTCGGCGTGATCGAGGATCGGGTTCACCTCGACGACCTCCACCGACGTCACCAGCTCTGCTTCGGCGACGATCTCCATCGCCAGATGTCCTTCGCGGTACGACAGCCCGCCGCGGACGGGTGTACCCACACCGGGTGCGATCTCCGGATCGCAAACGTCGACATCGAGGGACAGGTGTACGTGATTCGCTCCTTTGACGACGCCGATAGCTTCGTCCATGACCTCCGGCATCCCCCGACGGTCGATGTCGGCCATCGTGAACACCGCCAGATCGAGCCGCCTCACGAGTTCCTTCTCGCCGGGATCGAGCGATCGGATGCCCACCAACGCAACGTGCTTGGGATCGACCCACGGCGGCTCATCGAAGTCCTCGATCGTGAAACCGCACTCGCCTAATGCAGCCGCAAGCGGCATCCCGTGCACGTTTCCGGTTGGCGACGTGCTGGGACGATTGAGGTCCGCGTGCGCGTCCACCCACAGAACCCCGCCCGGTCCGTGCACCGACGCAAGGCCCGCGAGCGTCCCCATCGCGATCGAATGATCACCACCGAGAACGAGCGGTAGCTGCCCCTGTCTGGCGATCTCGGCAACGCGGGTCGCTATCTGCTTGCACGTCGCGAGGATCGCGGGGAGATATCTCGCGCGTTCGTCGCGAACGGACGCGACCTCGGGGATCTCGGCCAAGACGTTGCCGCAATCATCGACGTTCAAGCCGAGGCTCTCGAGGTGTTCGGCGAGACCCGCATAGCGGATCGCGCTCGGGCCCATGTCGACACCGCGCCGTGTGGTCCCGAGGTCGAGAGCGGCTCCGAGGATCGCAACGTCCTTCAGGGTGCTCATGAAACGATGGTGTCATGGATAACGCGAGGACGCGGACCGCGGTCGTTACGGGAGCTTCGTCCGGAATAGGTGAAGCCACTGCACTGCGACTTGCTGGAGAAGGTTTCGATGTCGTCCTCGGAGCGCGCCGACTCGACAAGCTGGAAGAAGTCGCACGTCGGTGCGGGGGCCGCGCGCTGCAGCTCGATGTGACCGATCCCGCGTCGATCTCCGAGTTCACCGCGGCGGTCGAGAAGGCCGACGTGCTCGTGAACAATGCGGGTCTCGCGGTGGGCCTGACGCCTCTCGATTCCATCCCCGACGAAGAACTGATCGTGATGTGGGAGACGAACGTGCTCGGGCTTGCACGAGTGACTCGTGAGTTCGTCCCGAAACTCGAATCGTCGGGCAACGGCCACATAGTGAACCTCGGTTCGACCGCCGCTCACGAGACCTATCCGGGGGGTGGCGGCTACACCGCCAGCAAGCACGCCGTCCGGGCGATCACGCAAACGCTGCGACTCGAGCTGTTGGGACGCCCGATCCGGGTGACGATGGTGTCACCGGGACTCGTCGAAACCGAGTTCTCGATGGTGCGGTTCGGCGGCGATCGCGACCGGGCGACGAAGCCCTATGAGGGCATCCAGCCGTTGGTGGCAGAGGACATCGCGGATTGCATCGCATGGGCAGTGACCCGGCCCCCGCACGTGAACATCGACGAGATCATCGTGCGTCCGCGCGCGCAGGCAACGTCTACGAAGGTAGCTCGAAGCAGCTAATCGTTGCGGGGTTCGCCGTCGCGCGTGTCGTCGCGGATCGGAGCTTCGCCGGTCACTTCGCCCTCATGAGGAGGTCGCGGGACGCGATGTGGATGCTTGGGGGGGATCTTCAGAGACAGGTAGGCGGATATCGCAAGGACCGAGACGATGACGCCGAGTGATGCCCAGATCGGTACCCCGTAGTGGAATCCGGCCGCGGCACCGAAGGCGTCCACGTCAGGAACACCCATCTCCAACAGCATCTTCACTCCAACGAAGCCGAGGATGATCGCGAGCCCGTACTTGAGGAGATGGAACCGATCCATGACGTCGGCGAGCAGGAAGTACAAGGCTCGCAACCCGAGGATCGCGAAGACGTTCGACGTGAGCACGATGAAGGGATCTCGCGTGATACCGAAGATCGCGGGGATCGAGTCGACCGCAAAAACGATGTCCGTCATCTCGATGAACGCCAGCACGATGACGAGGGGGGTCGCGACCTTCTTGCCGTTCTCGATAGTGAAGAACTTCTGCCCGTCGTATCGCGGTGTAGTGCGCAACCTCTTCTGCAGGAACTTTAGGATCGGGTTGTCTTCTGGGTGAACCTCTTCGGTACCCATCGCGAGCCTGATCGCCGTGAAGATCAGGAAGGCGCCGAAGACGTAGATGATCCATTCGAAGTTGTTGATCAGCGCCACACCGAGCGCGATGAAGATGCCGCGGAAGACCAGCGCCCCGAGGATCCCGTAGAACAACACGTTGTGCTGGTACCGGAACGGGACCTTGAAGTAGCTGAAGATCAATACGAACACGAACATGTTGTCGACCGACAGCGAGTACTCGATCAGGTATCCGGTGAAGTACTCGGCTGCCAGCTCTCCACCCGAGAAGATCCACACGCCGATACCGAAGACGATCGCAAGCGTTACCCACACCGCGACCCATGCCCCCGACTCCCTCGGCGTCGGTTCGTGAGATTCGGCGTGGAAGAACTTCAGGTCGATGACGAGCATCGCGAGCACGAACGCGATGAAGCCGACGTAGACGAGCGGGTGCACGTCGCTCACCGCGACGGGCGCGTTCTCAGCAGCTAGTAGCAAAGGTCTATCTCCGTGAGTTCTTCACTTAGGGTCGCCGCTCGATGGGAGCGACCGACAAGGCGAGCCACAGGATAGTCGGGTCGTCCGGCGACCCCGAGCAAAGCGTGAGCACCCGCGACATAGCCGGCATCGCGCTCGCAGGGATCGCGGCCGTGGCGTTCGGAACGTTGGCGATCTCGGCCAAGTTCGCCTACCGGGTCGGGTCGCCGGTGCTGCCGCTGCTGACCGTGCGCTTCATCGGGGCCACGCTACTGATCGCGCTTTTTCACTTGCTCACGCGCCGCAGCCTCATGGTGCGTCGAGGCGTGATGTGGAGGTTGCTGGTCCTGGGCGGCGTCGGGTACGGACTGGAAACGGCGCTCTTCTTCGGCGCGCTGCAAAGGGCACCGGCCGGTGTGGTCGCGCTCATCTTCTACAGCTACCCGCTGTGGACCGTGCTCGTTGGATTCGCGACGAGGCTCGAGCCGTTCCGGTGGAAACTGGTCGCGGCTCTCGTCGTGGGGTCGATCGGCGTCGCGATCGTCTTTACTCCCGAGCACGGAGGCCTCGCGGGCCCGCTGTTCGCACTCGCAGCCGCGGTCACGGTCGCGCTGTATTTCATATTGATGCAACTGGTCCTGCGCGACGTAGAGGCGTCGCCGGCCGCGTTCTGGACATCAGCGGGGGCCGCGATCACTACGGCGTTAACGTGGCTGGTCTTCCGCGATCCCCTGCCGTCCGGCGCGGTGATCCCCGCCCTCGCGCTCGCCGGAGCTTCGGCCTTCGCGTTCATCACGCTCTACGCCGCGATCACGAGGATCGGGTCGTCGCGGGCTTCGGTAGCCGCGATGGTCGAGCCGATCGCGACGATCGTCCTCGCGGCCGTGCTCCTCGACGAACGGATAACGACGCGCGTTCTGATCGGTGCCGCGTTCGTCGTGAGCGCGCTGCCGATGCTCGCCCTTGCGGGCAAGAAAGACGTCCCCGCGGCCGACTCTCTCTAACGCCGAGTGGTGAAACGGCCGCGATAATTCAGCTCATCTCACCACTCGGCGATCTTTAGAGCATCGTGCGGAGCTGCTTGCGGTCGATCTTGAAGACCGGAGTCAGCGGCACGTTCTCGACGATGCGCACCTCGCGCGGGTACTTGTACTTCCCGAGCTTTTCCTTGGCGAACTCGAACAGCTCTTCTTCGGTGACGGCGGGCTGCCCCGCGTCGAGCTGGACGAATGCGACCACTTCTTCGCCCTTCACCGGGTCCGGCTTTCCGACGACGCCGGCAACCGCAACCGATGGATGCTCGAGCAGCACATCTTCTATGTCGCGCGGATAGATGTTGAACCCGCCGCGGATGATGAGGTCCTTCTTCCGGTCGAGGATCCAGATGTACCCGTCCTCATCGACCTTCCCGATGTCCCCGGTGTAGAACCAGCCGTCTTTGATCGCGTCGGCAGTGGCCTCTTCCGATCGCCAATAACCCTCCATGACGAACGGCGACTTGCACACGATCTCACCTTCGTCGCCTCGAGCGACCTCGTTCCCGTCGTCGTCGACGATCTTGACCTCGACGCCGGGTACGGGCGTGCCAACCGAGCCGAGCCTGCGCTGTCCGGGCCGGTTCGTCGAGATCAACGCAGTCGTCTCCGTCAATCCGTAGCCCTCGCGGATCTCGACGCTCGGCACCCTTCGTTCGAACTCGGTCGCGACGTCGAGCGCGAGCGGCGACGCACCCGAGATGAGGTAGCGAAGAGAGGACAGGTCGTAGTCCTCCAGCGGAAGCGTCAGAAGGATCTGCAACATCGTCGGTACGACGGTGCCCTGGTGGACGTTGTGCTCCTGGACGAGGTCGACGAAGTCCTGCGCGTCGAACCAGCGCTGGAGGAACACGAAACCGCGCTCTTCGTCGTGCAGCCCCGTTGCCGCGACGAGCAGACCGAAGGAATGTGCGAGCGGCAATGGGACGATCGTTCGGTTGACTCCCTCGACATGGCTTGCCTCGTAGCCCGCCTTACCCGCGTGCCACAGATTGCCGTGCGAGACCATCACGCCCTTCGCGCGGCCGGTCGTGCCTCCCGTGAACATCAACGCGGCGAGATCGCCGTCGTCGCGCGGGACGATCGAAGCGGGTTTTGCGTCGAGCAACGACTCGAACCCGATCACCCCGTCTTCCTCGGCTTCGAGCGAGATCATCCATTTCAGCGTGTCGACGCCTTCGGCAGCCGCACGCACCGTAGGAAGCCATTCCGGCGACGCGATCACAGCGCGCGCTTCAGAGCTCTCGAGGATGTGACGCAGGTCGTCGGCCGACAAGAGGAAGATCGCCGGAGTGATCGCGGCCCCCGCGCGCCACAGCGCGGAGTAACAAACGCCGACGTCGGGAGTGTTCGACGTCATGACGACCACTCGATCACCGGGCTCGATGCCGAGTTCGATCAAGCCACCCGCAAGCCTCTGTGACCGCTCGAAGAGTTCGCCCGTCCGATACCACTTGCCCTCGAAGAAATACGATTCGTAGTCGCCATGCCTCTCGAAGGCTTTCTCACCGGCTACCGAAAGGTTGTGCTCCCCCAGGCCCATGTCATCCCTCCAGTATCTTGTCGACCTCTTCTAGATCGTTCGCGCTCAGAGTGATTGTCCCGGCTCCGGCGTTATCCCGCACGTGGCTGGGGGACCTCGATCCGGCGATCGCACCGGTGACCCCTTCCTGGTGGAAGACCCACGCGAGCGCCAGCTGAGGCATCGAGATCCCTAGGCGCTCCGCGACCTTCTTCAAACGTTCCACCTTCTCGAGGTTCTTCTCCTTGACCCCGGGAGCGAAGAACTCCTGGTAGTAGCCGGCGGTGCCCGGTGTCTTGCCGCTGCGCCAGTCGGAGTCGTCGAACTCCGTCTCCATGGTGATCGTGCCGGTCAGCAAGCTCCCGGCCAGCGGCCCGTACGCGATGACGCCCGTTCCGTTCTCCTTGCAGAACGGAAAGAATCGATAGCGACCGGCTTGGTGCAGCATCGAGAAGTGCGGCTGCAACGAGTCGACGTGGCGGATCTTCTCGCACCTCTCGATCAGCTCTCTGTCGAAGTTCGAGACGCCGATGTAGCGAACGAGCCCTTCGTCGACGAGGTCTGCCATCGCACCCCAGGTGTCCTCCACGGGGATCGAAGGGTCGGGCCAGTGCAGTTGGTAGAGATCGATCACGTCGCGCTGCAAGCGCCCGAGGCTCTTGCGCGCCGCGTCCTTCACCTGTTCGGGACGGAAACCCGTTCCGGCCCCCTGAGGCGCGACCTTGGTGAACACGAGCGCATCTAGACCCTGCAGAGCGCGACCGACGAGCTCCTCGCTGCGACCGTTGCCGTAGACCTCCGCCGTATCGATCCAGGTGATACCCGCGTCGACGGCGACGCGCATAGCTTCGATCGTCTGGTCGTCGGGAACGTCTCCCCAGATACCGCCGCCGGCCTCCCACGCGCCGAAGCCGACGACGGAGACGTCCGGGCCTTGCGAACCCAACCTCTGCTTCTGCACTCACGGACCTCCTGTCTTGGACGCGTTCTTGGCGTGATCCCACGACGTCGTCCGCGTCGGCGTCAGGACGAGGCAGACCCGTTTCTCCGATTGCCGCCGTATGCGTTCGTCGGGACCTTCGTCGAGGGGGATCCGCGTGCGTTCGTAAAAGTAGCGGTCGTAGATGGCCCGACCGAGTTCATAGATGAGGTCGCCATCTCGTTCAACGCGACCTTCACCTCGTATCAGAACGCCTTTTAGATCGACGTACGGCTCCCCCG
>JAHWJK010000004.1:16818-29713 GCA_019348445.1 Actinomycetota bacterium
ACGCGACCTTCACCTCGTATCAGAACGCCTTTTAGATCGACGTACGGCTCCCCCGCTTCGACCAACAGCGAGCAGCGAGCGTTGCGCTCTACGTTCTTGACCTTCTGGCTCTTCCCATAGACCCACATCCGAAGATCGTCGCCGTCGACCGTGTAGTAGATGCCGACGGAGTGGGGAAACCCGTAGCGGTCGATCGTCGAGAGAACGCCGACGTGAGGTGCACGCAAGAACTCGCGGATCGCTTGCGGCGACATCGAGAGATCGGGACGCGGCATTGCAGGAGCCTAAGCGTGCCGTGGTTTGAGCTTCAGCCGAGCGGGCTATGGTCGTGGCATGCGGCTAGGACTCGTCCTCGGGGGCGGCGGTCTCGTCGGCCTCGGCTACCACGCGGGTGTCATGAAGGCACTCGATGAATTCGGTGCCGACGTCGGCTCATCCGACGTGATGGTTGGCACGAGTGCCGGCTCCGTCATCGCTTCGTATCTCGCATCGGGCTGGTCGGCGAGCGACTTCTACGAGTACGCGCATGGACGCCACCCGGACTCGATCTCGGACGAAACCGAACAGCGCGATGAGGTTCGCAGGATCTTCACCCCGCTGTATTCGTCGCATACCGAGCGTCTCCGGCGCGGCATCGGAGGCATCTTCGCTCTCGCCTCGTCACGCGGATACTGGAACGCCGCGACGAGAGGGCGGGAACCGCACAAGGCTCTGAAGAAACTGTTCCCGGCCGGGATGTACTCGACGGGCGAGACGCGCGAGCGTCTGTGGAACGACCTTCGGACGGGCGAGTGGCCGCGGGAGGGGCTCTATATCTGCGCGGTCGATCTCTTCACCGGGAAGCTCGTGCCGTTCGGCCACCCGGAAGCTCCGGAAGCGCCGCTTCCGGACGCAGTACTTGCATCCACGGCGATCCCGGGCGTCTTCCCTGCGGTAAGGATCGGTGACCGCCTCTACGTCGACGGCGGTGCCGCCAGTGCGACGTCGCTGAACCTCGCGACCGAAGACGGGTGCGAAGCCATCCTCTGCATCGCTCCACTCGGTTACAAGAACGACGGCGTCGCATCGCCGCGCGATCCGCGGATGCTCGGCCCGGTTCTCATGCGGTCGTTCTTCGCCCGGGCCCTGCGCAAAGAGGTCAACGCAGCGCGCGCGCAAGGGATCGACGTCTTCGTGATCCGCCCGTGGCTGACGGAACTGAGGGATCACGGAACGAACTCGATGCGTCACTTCGATCGGGCGCGCTTCGCCGAATCGACCCGAGTCGGGACGCTCCGTCTTCTAGAGGAAAACGCGGACCACCCAACGCTCCGTGCTTTCGTCGCTCGCAAGGACGCCAAGAAAGCCGGCTGATGTCTTCCCCCTTGGACACGGTCCGATTGCTCACAGAGTCGCTCCATCCGCGGACCGTAAAGACGCTGTGGGACGCAGGAGCGATGGACGCGCGCTCGCCGGTCGTACTCGGGCGCGCACTGCCGTGGATCATCGGGCGCGGTCCGTCGCTCGGCGTGGTCTCGCACATGAATGCGATCGCCGTCGGCGACAAGGTCGCCATCCACGACCGCAACGGATCGGAAACGTGGGCCGAGCTCGACGGTCGCGCGAACAAGGTCGCCCACGCGCTCGCCTCCTCCGGAGTCGCACCGGGCGATCGCATCGCGCTTCTCCTGCGGAACGGGCGCGAGATGGCCGAGCTCGCGCTGGGGGCCCAGAAGATCGGCGTCGTCTGCTGTCCCCTCAACACGTGGGCGAAACCGAAAGAGCTGAAGGTCACGCTCGAGCAAGCAGACCCGACGATCCTCGTCTACGACAGCCAGCATTCGGAACAAGTCGAGAGATGCGACACGTCACTGATCGAGCTCGTGCACGTGGGCGAGGACGAGGCCGCGCTCGGCGGATCGGCGCCTTACGAAGGATGGATCGCGGACCAGCCGCACAAAGCTCCACCGCCGTTCACGCGCGACCGCGGAACCGCGAAGGTCGTGATCCATACGTCGGGGACGACGGGAACACCGAAGGGAGCGCAGCGCGACGCGTCGGCAGCCGGGCTCGGCGCGCTCGCGGACCTCGTCTCCGTCGTTCCCTACCGCCGCGACGACGTCGTCTTCTGTCCGGCCCCCTTGTTCCACAGCTTCGGGCTCGCGACGTTCACGTTCGCGACCGGCCTCGGCGCGACGATGGTGATGCCGCAGAAGTTCGATCCGGAAGATTCGCTCCGGCAGATCGAGGAGTACCGCGCAACGGCCGCGTCGTTCGTTCCGGTGATGATCCAACGCATCCTTCGCCTCGACGACGACATCAAGAGGCGCTACGACCTGTCGAGCCTGCGCATCGTGATGGCGAGCGGGTCGGCGATGTCGCCGGAGTTGCGTCGAGCGGCGATGGAATTATTCGGAGACGTCCTTTACGACCTCTACGGTTCGACGGAAGTCGGTTGGGTCACGATCGCGACACCCGAGGACATGAAGAAACACGCGAAGACCGTGGGCAAGCCGGTGCGCGGAATAGACGTCGCGGTTTTCTCCAAAGATGGCGACAAGTTGCCGACGAACGAGACGGGCGAACTGTTCATCAAGTCGAACATCCTGTTCGAGGGCTACACGTCGGGCGAATCGAAGGACGAGCGCGACGGTTACATGTCGATCGGCGATCTCGGGCGGCTAGACGACGACGGCTACCTTTTCGTCGAAGGCCGCGCCGACGACATGGTCGTAGTCGGAGGCGAGAACGTCTATCCGGTCGAGGTCGAGGAGGTCATCGAATCGATCGGCGGCGTGAACGAGGCTGCGGTTGTCGGCGTCGCCGACGAGGAGTACGGAGAGGTCCTCGCCGCTTTCGTCGCGGGAACCGTCTCCGAGGACGAGGTCACCTCCCGCTGCAAGGAGGAGCTGGCGTCGTACAAGGTCCCGAAGCGCGTAGAGGTTCTCGATGAACTTCCGCGCACTTCTACGGGAAAAGTCCTCAAGCGAGAACTGATAGCGAAGCTGGACGGCGCCGAAGATCTCGAGGACTGAACTCAGAGATGCCCACGTTCAACTACGACGGGTCCAAGCTTTCGTACGAGCAGCGCGGGCGGAAAGCCGGCGCTGCGGAACGCCCGATCGTTCTGCTTCATGGGTTGCTGCTTCCCCGGAAGCACCACTACCTGCTGGCCGATGCGCTGGCCGAGCGAGGCAACCGAGTCATCCTGCTCGACCTCTTGGGCCACGGTGCCAGCGACAAGCCGGACCATTCTCGCTACTACACGATGGAGATCTTCGGGCGGCAAGTCATCGGGTTGCTCGATCACCTCGACATCCCCGAGGCCGTGATCGGTGGCACGTCGCTGGGAGCGAACGTGACACTGGAAGCTGCCAATCACGCGCCGGAGCGATGCCGCGGGATGTTCCTCGAGATGCCGGTGCTGGAGCGCGCCGCGCCCGCGGCAGCCGTCTTGTTCGTTCCCTTGACGATCGCCTATGCCGAAGCTCAGCCCTTGTTCGAGTGGATGGCTCGCGCGATGCGGATGGTGCCTCGGGGACTCCACCTGTACGGCGATGTCCTGCTCGATGTCCTATCGCGAGACCCGGGTCCGTCGGCGGCGGTGCTGCACGGCCTCCTCACGGGTCGCATGGCTCCTCACCCGTCGGAGCGCGCCAAGTTGGACATGCCGACTCTGATCATGGGCCACGAACGCGACCTGCTACACCCGTTCTCGGATGCGGCCGCACTCGAGCGCGAGCTCCCGAACGCAGAACTCGTGCACGCGAACTCCTTCTTCGAGTTGCGCTTCCCACCGAACCGGCTGTCGGACGCGATCGCCGACTTCCTCGACGAGGCCTGGGGAGTAGCGACCGCGTGAAGCGGAGCGCGCCGGATCCCTGCGCGGTCGTCATCTTCGGTGCGTCGGGAGACCTGACTCAGCGAAAGCTCTTTCCCGCCCTACACAACCTGCAGGCCGAAGGTCAGTTGCCCGAAGAGACGTCGGTCGTCGGCACGTCGCGCACCCGATACGACGACGAGGCCTTCGCCACAGCGATGCGCGATGCGATCGAGAAGCACTCACGGCTGCCGGTTACGAACGAGTCGTGGGAGGTCTTCAGCCACGACATCGCGTACGTACCGGGCGACGTGAACGACGACGACCTGTTCCGCGTGTTGAAGGAACGTCTCGAGCGCGTCGACGAAGAACGCGACACGCAAGGCAACAGGCTGTGGTACCTCGCGACGCTCCCCCGGTTCTTCGGTCCCATAGCCGAGAAGATCGCGAAGCACGGTCTGCTGGACACGGGCGGGTGGCAGCGACTCGTTGTAGAGAAACCGTTCGGCCACGATCTGCGCAGCGCGAAGGAACTGAACACCGAGCTGTCCGAGAGGTTTTCCGAGAAAGACATCTTCCGCATCGATCACTACCTCGGGAAAGAAACCGTTCAGAACTTGCTCGTCTTCAGGTTCGCGAACGCGATCTTCGAACCGATATGGAACCGGCACTACGTCGACAACGTTCAGATCACCGTTGCAGAAGACATCGGAGTCGAAACCCGAGGGTCCTTCTACGAACAGACAGGTGCGCTGCGAGATGTCGGGCAGAACCATCTACTGCAACTGATGAGCCTCATAGCGATGGAGCCGCCGGTCTCGTGGGATGCGGAAGCGATCCGCAACGAGAAGGTCCAAGTGCTCAAAGCGGTGCGCCGGTGGGGCCCTTCGGACTGCGAGAGCGTCATCGCACGAGGTCAGTACGACAGCTATCGCGACGAGCAAGGCGTCGACGAGCACTCGTCTACCGAGACGTTCGTTGCGATGAACCTCGTCATCGAGAACTGGCGGTGGGCGGGCGTCCCGTTCTACCTGCGAACCGGCAAGAAACTGCCCCAGAAGACGACGCAGATCCGTATCGAGTTCCAGCGCGTGCCACATCTGTTGTTTGCGAAGACGTCGGTAGAGGAACTCGAGCCGAACGCGCTGATCATCCGGATCCAACCGAACGAAGGCTTCTCGTTGACGTTCGGAGCCAAAGCTCCGACGCACGACATCAACGTAGAGACTGCGCACATGAACTTCGACTACGAGATGCACTTCGGGTCCGGTACTCCCGAGGC
The DNA here is from genome assembly GCA_019348445.1 of Actinomycetota bacterium. Lineage (GTDB taxonomy): Bacteria > Actinomycetota > CADDZG01 > CADDZG01 > WHSQ01 > JAHWJK01. The sequence goes on from JAHWJK010000004.1 coordinate 21,900, forward strand.
GTACGAGCGGTTGTTGCTCGATGCGATGCTCGGGGATGCAACGCTGTTCACGCGCGCCGACGAGATCGAAGAAGCATGGGAGATCGTCGACCCGATGCTGCAGTACTGGTCGAAAGGCGGGACGCCGGGCGCGTATAAACCGGGAACATGGGGGCCGCGCGCGGCGGAAGATCTGCTCGGCACCAGGAGGTGGCACAACCCGGAATGAGTTTCGAGACCGTCGTTTTCCCGAATGCCTCGTATCCGCAGGAGGCGGCGCAACTCGTCGCCGGGACCGTCGAAGGCGCGGACAGCGTCGTCCTCACCGGCGGCACCACCGCGGAGAATGTCTACGCCGAATTGACGCGACACCGCGTCGCATGGAGCCGGTTAACGGTGTTGTTCTCAGACGAGCGCTGCGTTCCTCCCGGGGATCCGGCAAGCAACTACGGCATGGCGGAACGACTGCTCTTCCAGAACGACACGCCGCACGTCTTGCACCGGATGCGCGGCGAAGACCCTCCGGAACACGCTGCCGACCAGTACCACTCCTCGATACAGCCGGTCGTCGCCGACGGGCTCGACGTCATGCTGCTCGGGATGGGCGCCGACGCGCACATCTGCGCGATGTTCCCCGGCTCCCGTGCCGTCGACGAGACGACGAAGCTGTGCGTAGCAGTGAACCGACCCGACGGGATGATGGGTTTGACCCTGACTCCGCCCGCGGTCCTCAGCGCGCGCAAGATCCTGTTGATCGTGACTGGTGAAGGCAAAGCCGCCACCGTCAAACGAGTGATCGACGGAGGCGAGAGCCCCAGTTCGGCCCCCGCGAGGATGCTCGCGGCGCACGAAGACGTGACGGTGGTACTCGACGAAGGCGCTGCCTCAGCATTATGAAGCTCTACGCCGAAACGCGGCGGCTCCGGACGCGACAGATCGCGCTCGACGTCACGGTCTTCCTGTGGACGCTCGTTTGGATATGGCTCGGCATGTTCGCGCACGACGTGATCGCAGAACTCGCCGAACCCGCGCAGGCGATAGCTCGCAACTCCGGATCTCTCGCCGCTTCCCTCTACGAGATCAGCGACACGCTCGACGAGACGCCTCTCGTCGGTGGTGCCTTGGAGGAGCCGTTCACGAGTGCGGGCGATAGTGCTCAGGCACTGGCGAATGAGAGCCGCGAACAGCACGCCAATTTCTTGCGAACGGCGCTGTGGATCGGCTTGCTCATCGCGATCGCTCCGATCGCGGCCGCGCTGTTGCGCTACCTGCCGGATCGGTGGCGATGGGTGCAAGAAGCGACCGCGGCAACGCAGATCAGACTCGACGCCGACGATCTGTATCTGTTCGCGCTGAGGGCGGTCGCGAACCGGCCCCTCTCCGAACTGCGAAAAGCCACCCCGGACCCGGGAGCAGCGCTCGCCTCGGGCGACTACGACACCCTGGCCCGCCTCGAGCTGGAGCAGATAGGTCTCCGGCCGTGATCTGTGGATGGACTTTTACGGTCGGGAAACCGATGCGAAACAAGACCGAAACACCATCCCCATAAACCTCTCGTAACAAGAGGGCGACGGTGCCCATGGCAGCTTCCCCGCCGCCCGGAGCGATAGCGACAAAGCTAGCGTGCCGGCGGCAGTTAACGAGAGGGGTGATCCGTTGGACACCGGCGATACCGCATGGGTCCTTGCTTCGTCGGCTCTGGTGTTGTTCATGACACCGGGCCTTGCACTTTTCTACGGCGGCATGGTCCGCGCGAAGAACATCCTCGGCACGATGATGCACTCGGTCTTCGCGATGGGGATCGTGTCGATCCTGTGGGTGCTCATCGGCTACACGCTCGCGTTCGGCCCCGATAAGGGCGGCCTGATCGGAGGTCTCGATTTCCTCGGCTTCTCCGGCGTCGGCGCGGAGCCCCATCCCGCCGGTCTCGGCGCCACGATCCCGCACAGCACGTTCGCGCTGTTCCAGATGATGTTCGCGATCATCACGCCGGCCCTGATCACCGGAGCCTTCGCCGAACGCATCAAGTTCTCGGGCTACGTAGCGTTCATCACCCTGTGGCTGCTACTCGTCTACTCGCCCATCGCTCACTGGGTGTGGCACCCGGAGGGCTGGTTGTTCAAGCTCGGGGCTCTCGACTTCGCCGGAGGAACCGTCGTCCACATCAACGCCGGGATCGCCGCGCTGGCCGCAATCATCGTCATCGGTAAGAGGAGGGGCTTCGGCAAGGAAGCGTTCGTTCCACACAACCTCACGATGACCATGCTCGGCACCGGGATCCTGTGGTTCGGGTGGTTCGGCTTCAACGCCGGTAGCGCGCTCGGAGCCAACGGCCTCGCGAGTTCCGCGTTCCTTGCGACGAACCTCGGCGCGGCCGCCGGTGCGTGTGGATGGGCGCTGATGGAGACGATGAAGGACGGTAAGGCGACGACGCTTGGAGTCGCGTCGGGGGCGGTCGCCGGTCTCGTCGCGATCACGCCGGCCGCGGGTTTCGTCGGCCCGGTCGGAGCGATCGCGATCGGTGTGATCGCCGGTTTCGTCTGCTCCAAAGCCGTCAGCCTCAAGTTCCGCTTGGGCTACGACGACTCGCTCGACGTCGTAGGCGTTCACCTCGTCGGAGGGATCGTCGGCGCGCTGCTCCTCGGCGTCTTCGCCGACATCTCGATGAACGAGTTCGGAGCAGATGGCCTTCTGTTCGGCGGTGGCGTCACGCTTCTAGGGAAGCAGCTGATCGCGATCGGAGCGACGCTGGCGTTCTCGTTGATCGTCACCTTCGGCATCGCAAAGCTCGTGGACATGGTCATCGGCCTCAGGGTCACGGAAGAGGAAGAGATCGCCGGGCTCGACATCACGCAGCACGCAGAGGTTGGGTACTCGCTCAGTGAAGGGGCAGGCGGGCACGCGATCGCGCCCTCCGGTCCCCCGGCGCACGGTCACGCCTCGAATACCGTGCGAGTCCCGCAAGGGGGTGAAGCATGAAAGTCGTAGTCGCAGTGATCAAGCCCTTCAAGCTCGACGACGTGAAAGAGGCCCTGGAAGACCTGGGCGTGCAGGGCATGACGGTTACCGACGCCCGCGGGTTCGGCCGTCAGAAGGGTCACACCGAGGTTTACAGGGGGGCCGAGTATCAGATCGATTTCGTCCCCAAGATCCGTATCGAGATCGCCGTCAACGACGAGCAAGTCAACGAGATCGTGAAAGCGATCGTGACGTCTGCGAAGACCGATTCGATCGGCGACGGCAAGGTATGGGTCATGCCTGCAGAGGAAGTCGTTCGGATCAGGACGGGAGAAAAGGGCACTGACGCTCTCTGATCTGCGGGCTTCGAAGCCCGTCCGTCTCGCCGACGGAGCACAGGCAGCACGGCAGCGCGCGGTCGATATCGACCGCGCGCTTGCCGATCTTGCCGCGAGGACGTTCGGGCCGAACCCGGATGTGTCGCTGGTCGCCGTTGGCGGGTACGGGCGCGGCGAGCTCTCACCGTTCTCGGACATCGACCTGCTGTTCCTTGTGAGGCCGCGCAGCGAGCTGTCACCAGCGACGCTGCGCGGCCTCCTCTACCCGTTATGGGACGCGGGGTGGCAGGTCGGGCATGCGCTCCGCACCGCGAAAGAGGCGGTCGAGCGCGCGACCCAGGATCTCGATGCGGCCACGGCGGCACTCTCGGCGCGGCTGATCGCCGGCAACGACGATCACTTCCTCGAGTTCAAGGATCGCTTCGCCAGGTGGGTCGCGAAGCAACAGCGCAGTCTCATCAGGAGGATCGCAGACGCCACCAAGCACCGCCACGAAACGGCAGAACGCGGCGGATGGGTGCTGGCGCCAGATCTGAAGAACGACATCGGGACGATGCGCGACGTGCACCGTCTCGGCTGGCTGCGCGCGATCGTCGGCGCAGGCGAGATCCCCGACCACATCGGCCGCCCCTACGACATCCTTCTCGCCGCGCGCGAAGCGCTGCACGGTGAGGTGAACAGGAAGCTCGACCGACTTCGGATCGACCTGCAACCACGCGTTGCACGCCGTCTCGGCTTCGACGCCGACGACGGTCGCGACGAGCTGATGATGCAGATCCATTCGGCAGCCCGCTCTATCGAATTCGAGAGCGCAACGCTCTCCGAAGAGATAGCAGCTCCGGTCGTGGGAGGACCACGCCGCTCGGGCAGCGTCACGCACCTGTCCAGTGGACTCCGTATAGAAGACGGCGTGATCGTCGCCATGCCAGAGAACGAACCGACGCCCGCCGCCGGTATGGCCGTCATCGAAGCTGTATCGATGACGGGACGCCCGTGCAGCGCCCGGACCGTAGCGTGGCTTCACGGGTGCTTCGCGCGGGAACTTCCGCCGGAGTGGGATCGCGAGACACGAGCGTCGTTCGTCGCCGCAGTGGCCGGCGAATACGTAACGGAAGCGCTCGAGCTGATGGACCACGTCGGGGGCTGGAGGTTGATCCCCGAGTGGAGCCGTATCCGCGGCCGCGCGCAGCACGATCCCTACCACCGGTACACGGTCGACGGTCATCTATTCATCACCGTCGCCGAGGTCGAGCGCGCTCTGCACGAAGACGCGCTCGCCGCAACCGCCGCGGCGCAAGCGGGTGACCTCGTCGCTCTGCGCATGGGCGCCCTACTGCACGACATCGGGAAAGGCTCGGGTACCGACCACTCGGTCGTAGGACACGAGCTCGCGACCGCCGTCTGCCAGCGCATCGGGTTCGCCCCCGAGACGACGAACGAGATCGCGCAACTCGTTCGCTGGCACCTGCTGCTCGTGGATACCGCGACGAGGCGCGATCTCGACGACGGAGCCGTCATCGCCCAGGTGGCGGAGACCATCGGCGACGGACGGATCCTGCGGCTCCTGTACGTGCTCACCGTCGCGGATGCCAACGCTACCGGGCCCGAAGCGTGGTCGGAATGGAAAGCGGCTCTAGTCGGAGAGCTATTCCGCAAGGCACTCGTCGCACTCGAAACGGGAGAGCTACCGGCTCGTAGCGATGTGGTCGAGAAAGCACGAGAGGTCGAGGCATACGAGCCGAGCCTTGCCGGACGAGCGGAGGAGTTATTGGCGACGTTGCCTCCGTCGTACATGGAATCGACGGCCGTCGAAGACATCGCGGACGAGTTGCGGATGCTGCTGCAGCCGCCGCAACCGGGTCAGGTCAAGTGCCGCATCTACGAGGGCGTCGACGAGTCGGCAATAACGGTCTGCCTCCCCGACCGCCCCGGCACGCTGGCTCGGACCGCCGGCGTCCTTGCGCTCAACCGGGTCTCGGTCAGGAGCGCACGCGCATTCGTCACGACGACCGGCATCGCGATCGAACGCTTCACCGTCGTATCGCCGGGGGCCGAGGCTTTCGACGCGGTAAGACGTGATCTCGAAGCCGTCTACGCGGGCAAGCTCGCGCTGGAGGCTCGCCTCGACCGGAAGATCGCGGATTACGCGGTCGGCACGTCGGTCGACCCACGCGTCACGGTCCTCCAGGACGCATCGGCCCATTCCACCGTCATCGAAGTCAGATCGGCCGACGTCCTCGGCCTCCTTTACGCAGTGACCGCGGCGATGAGCGAACTCGATCTAGATATCCACGTAGCGAAGATAGACACGCTCGGCGAGCGCGTTGTCGATGTCTTCTACGTGAGGACGTCATGGGGCAGCAAGCTCGGCGACGACCAGGCCGGTGAAGTCGAACGCGCGATCGAGCATCGCGTCGCGCGATTGTTCAAGCGTTAGGGGATCAGGCGTCGGAGGTCGACGCGACGAGCTCCGCCGACTCCTGCGCGTCGTGCATCCGGATCTCGATGAACGCCTCCAACCGTTGCTGGGGCGTGTTGTCGAAGTCCGCGACGCGGACCGCCGCCTCGAGGAGCGGAATCGCTACCTCGGCGTGACGTCGCTCAAAGTCCGCCATGGCGGCGGTTTCGTCGCCGCCGCTGAGCGCCTCGTTGATCGCATCCGCGAGGAACTCGGCGCCACGGAACGCGTCGGAGATGCCATCTGCCGGCGCCGGATCCTTGTGATAGCACGCGTCGCCGACCAGCGCCCATCCCGGACCCGTCGCCTTGCGCAGGTAGTTCGGCAGCTCGGCGGACCCGACGAACCTCTCGGCTCGTTCGGCGCTACGCGTGCGCTCACCGATGTCACCCAGTCGATCGAGAGTGGCCACAAAATTGCCTTCGACATCACGCCGGAGATCGGCGAATCGTTCCTGCCTCCACGCGAGACCTACGAGCGTTAGCTCGTCGTTCGTAGGAGCGACGACACAGAACACGTCATCGTGGAAATACGTCTCTACTCCGTCGGCCTCGAGACCTCGGTAGTACGTGTAGTAACCGGCCGAGGTCGATCCTTCATCTCTGACGAAGGGCGCAGCGACCTCGCGCGCAATGACGGAATGGCGGCCGTCGGCGCCGACGACGATGCGGCCGCGCGCCTCGAACGCCCCATCCGCGGTATGCCCCCGAACGCCGCCGATCCGGTCTCCATCTGGGATCACGGAATCGATGGATACGCCTTGAGCGAGGGAAGCTCCGGCCGCGACCGCGGCGTCGACGAGGATCTTGTCGAGGAGGTAGCGCCGAGGCGCCGCAAGACCCGGCAGCGCGCTTTCGAGCGGGATTTCCAGTTCGAGCTCCTCCCCGGGCCCGGTGCTCATCCGAGCGGTGGTGATCGGCGGGCACCCGGTCGCGAACACGTCGTCGAGGAGGCCCCACTTCGCCAACCGCGTCATCCCGGCAGGCTGGACGAAGTGCGTGGACATCGTGTCGCTCGGGAACGTCGCCCGGTCCACCACCACGACGTCGTGGCCCTTCCCTGCGAGCAGCATCGCCAGCGGCGCGCCGGCACAGCGGCTTCCTACGATCACGATGTCGTGCATGGCCCCCCCTTTAAGTATGATGTCACACCGTTATATAACAATGTTAGATAACACTGGCATGAGAGGATGTCAAGCGTGAGTCCCCGAGTCGCGGATCCCGGTGTCGCCGAAGCCCTGGTGGAAGCCGGGGCCCGTCTCATCGCCGACGCGGAACCGCTGACCACCCGCCGGCTCGCCGCGGAGGTCGGGACCTCGACCGCCGCGGTCTACACCCACTTCGGCAGCATCACCGAGCTCCGGCGTGCCATCCGCCGGGTCGGTTTCGAGCGGCTCGCGGCGTACCAGAGGAGCTACGAGCCGACCGACGATCCCGTCGCCGACCTCGCAAAGCAGGGGTGGGCATACTGCCGCAACGCGCTCACGAACCCGGACATGTATCGCGTGATGTTCATGGAAGTCCCCGTCGATACCTCCGATGCCGAGGTCGGCCTCTACACCTTTCAGATGCTGGTGGACGAGGTGCAGCGTTGCATCGACGCGGGCCGCTTCGGCGGCGACGCGTCAGATCTCGCGTTGCAGCTGTGGACGAGCACGCACGGAGTCATCACTCTGCACCTGGCCGGGATGATCGATGAGGCGGAAGTGGATCGACTGACGAGAGTGATCGGTCGAGCGCTGTTCGTCTCCTTCGGTGACCAACCGGCCGCTACCGACGCTTCCTTTGCCCGGAGTGCGGAATGGATAGCGAAGCGTCAAGCATCGGAGTCTGGCGCGACGCGGTTGCGATAAGCACCGTCGAGCAGCTCCTCCACGATGCGCGCGGTCGCGAACAACACGTCCTCCCCGCCACGGGCCGCAACCAAGGTCGCGGACACCGGGAGGCCCTCGATTTCGCCGCACGGAAGCGCAAGGGCGGGAACGCCGCCCGTATTCATCGGCGCGTTCAGCGCGTATTGGGCGAGGTCGGCGACGGCAGGTCCCGATGGAAGTTCGACCTTGTGCTGCTCGATCCGAGGTG
>JAHWJK010000144.1 GCA_019348445.1 Actinomycetota bacterium
ACATCTCCGAACAGACTCCCGTTCGCAAGCAGAAGCTTGCCGCGCACGCTGTCCATCGAGACATTCTCCAGCGGTAGTGGAGTGCGTGAGTCAGGCTACTGAGACAGACGCCGCGCGTAGCCTCTCAACCAGGTAGCTGTTCCCTGCTTCCGCGAAAAAGGCTTCCGCTTCTCGGGCGGCATCCTCGGCTTCGGGACCACCAACGAGCAGGGCCATGTCCATCTGGCAGAATGCGCGGCCAAGGTGGATCCCGAGGGCGTCCCACTCGTCGAGCGCTTCCCGGTAGAGACGTATCGCTTCGTCCCGACGGTCCGTGATCGCCGCGATCCCGGCTTCGAGGGTCTTTGTGCGACACCGTTGCCACGGGTTTCTCACGGTTGAGCGGCTCTCATAATCGAGAACGTGGTCTGCGGTTTCGACATCGTGCGACCACAGCGCGGCGCGTCCTATGAAGCCGAACGTGTCGGTGAAGATGTCGAACACCTGCGCAACGTCGGCGCTCGCAACTGCTCCCGAGAGATCGCCCCGCAGGAACGCTAGAGCTACTCGTAACGCGCTAACCATGCGCTGATCCTCGACTGTCGCCGACTCAGTCACGCGCGACGCGTACTCGGCAAAACGTCGGTCGGCGTCCTCGGTCTCTCCGCGGAACGCGTCGAACAACACTCGAGGCGGTAGCGCGACGAATGTCGAGACGTGCTCGGGTAGGTCCTCGATCTCGGCGCTTAACTCCCGGAACCGTTGCCACTCGCCGAGCTGCAACAGCCCCTCGAGCGCATTACCGGCGAGATAGATCAACGCGTCGATACTTCCGATGCGGCGCGCGATCTCGAGTCCGCGTTGCGCCGTCTCCACAGCGGTCGCGGGGTCGATGACGAGCTGGTTGGCGCAACGATTTATCAACGCTCTGAGCTGGGGCGCGACGAGCCCGTGCTGTTCCGCCAGGTCGAGCGCGCCCCTCATCAGCGCGTCGGCTTCGTGCGTCCGTCCCTGATAGATGCTCGCAACCGCCCGCGTCAAGAGAGCTTCTGCGATGACCACGACCTGCTCGTGCATCTCGGCGGGAACCATCGCTCGATCGACGTATGTCTGGCTCTTCTCGTAATCGCCCTTGAAGACGTAGATGCGCCCGAGCTCGGCGTAGAGACTGGCCGCACCCGCGCTCGTGCTCGGATCCTCCAGCTCGTCGATAGCCGCGAGCAAAGTCTCTTCGGCATCGTCTAGACGTGACACGTTGAAGTACGCGGTGGCCATCCGCCATTGGGCTTGAGCGAGAAGGTCGTTATCGCCAGCGCTACGTAGAAGCTCGATCGCAGAGCGAAGATGCTCGATGGCCGCTTCGGTCGCGCTGGCCGCCATGGCCGCCTTTCCGGCCGCGTATAGGACGGCTCCTCGGTCCGCGTCTGTGGATGCGAGCGGCACGGCCTTCTCCAGCAACGCTTGAGCCTGTACCCACGACCCCAGAGACATCGCACGTTCGGCTGCCTCTCTCAACGCCGCCAGTGCTCGTTCCGCAAGTGCGCTCGCTTCCTCGCCGGCGCGCGCGTTCTTGTATGCCTCGAGGTAGTGGTTCGCAGTGACATCGATCAGATCGGCCTCGTTCGTCGAGGCGAAGAATTCGGCGGCGGCGAGATGACGATCCTTGCGATTCTCGTTCGAGAGCGTCTGATACGCGACCTCGCGAATGAGACTCTGGACGAAGCCGTACTGGCCTCGCTCCGGCGACCGTGGGTCGGTATCGACTGTCAGGACCTCGCGGCGGACGAGGTCGCTGAGGCGGGGTTCGAGCTCGGGTCTGCTTAGGTTCGTCACGGCCTCGAGCGATTCGACTGTGAACGTCTTACCGAGGACCGACGCGTCCTGGACGAGCAACCGGTCGGGAGTGTCGAGCACATCCAAGCGCGACGCGATGAGTGCGTGCAGTGAGTCGGGAACGTCGATGTGCTCGGTCTCACCGACCCAGGCGAATGCATCGTCCCGGTCCACGAGGTCGCCGCGATCGATCAACATCCGGACCATCTCGACGGCGTACAACGGAACACCCTCGGCCCGTTCGATGATCTCGGACCGGATCGGGGCCGGTAGCTCACCCGCCAAACTCTTGAGCACGATCGTCATGTCGTCGTCGTCGAGCGGCTCGAGGTGGATCGACACGAAATTGCGCTGTCCTGCTCCCCACGTCGGCCGACGGTCGAGCAATTCTGGTCGACCGAGCGTGACGATCAGGATCGGGCTGTTGCGCGCCCACGCCATCAAGTGCTCGATGAAGTCGATCAGTCCCGAGTCCGCCCAATGCAGATCCTCGAACACCAATATCGCGGTTTCGCGCTCCGCCACTCGCTCGAAGAAAGTCCGCCACGCGGCGAACAGTTGTGCGCGGTCCGCCTCGACGGCGCCCGGCAGCCCCAGCAGGTGAGCGAGGAAAGGTTTCAGCCAATCGCGCTCGTCGGCTTCGTGGACGTAGTCGGCTATGCAGGCGTCGAGCTTCGCAACCGCCTGGTCATCGTCGTCGGTCTCGGCTATCTCGGCGCGCATCCGCACCATCTCGGACAACGCCCAGAACGCGACGCCCTCTCCGTATGCGGGCGAGCGTCCCTCGTGCCAGCGAATCGTCTCGCTAAGTCCGTCGATGTACTTGTAGAGCTCCCACACGAGCCGGGACTTCCCGATCCCGGCGATGCCGACGAGCGACGCGAGGCGCGGTTTGCGTTCGCGGCTCGTTGCGTGAAGCAGATCCTTGATAAGCCGGAACTCCTCATCGCGTCCGGTGAAAGCGGGTTCCAGAGCGTCCGCCGGCCGGAAGCCTTTGCGTCCTGCGACTACGCGGAGCACGCGCCATGCTTCTACCGGTTCGTCTTTCCCTCTCAACGCGAGGTCACCTAGTGAGTCGAAAGCGACGGCATCGCGAGCTCCGAGGAACGTCACTCGATCGACCACGATCGCGCCCGGATCCGCCGCCGACTGCAGACGCGACGCGGTATTGACCATGTCGCCCGCCACCATCCCCTGACCCTTGGCAGCGAGGTTCACCGCGGCCTCTCCCGTGTAGATGCCGGCCCGCGCCTTCAGATCGACGCCGAGCTTCCGCCCGAGGGCGTTCACCGATTCCACGAGCTCTACCGCGGCGCGCACGGCTCGTTCGGTGTCGTCCTCGCGCGCCACCGGCGTCCCCCATACCGCCATGACGGCGTCGCCGATGAATTTCTCGACCACGCCTCCGTAGAGCCGGACGATCTCTTCCGCGTTCTCGAAGTAATCGCTGAGAAGCAGCCGAACATCTTCGGCGTCGCGCCCTTCGGAGTAGTTGGTGAAGCCGACAAGGTCTACGAAAAGGACCGAAACGAGCCGGCGCTCAGCGACCGGCACTTGCGTTATTCGATCCGTCGGGGGAGTCGACCGCGCTGCCGACGCAGGGTTCGGTGTGCCACAGTCGCCGCAGAACGCGTCGGTTGGGTCGAGGATCGCTCCGCAGTTAGGGCAGGGCGCGTCGAGTGGCGATCCGCACGAGGTGCAGAATCTCCGCCCCTCGCGGTTCTCGGAACCGCATTGCCCACAGAACACTCTTGCTCTCCCCGCCGTTCCTATCGGTCCGAAGTCTGCGTAGCGGCTATTCGGGCTCGCGTTGCGTCATGCGTGAAGAGACGTGTCGGCGCTGCGCATCCGACGACATACCTCTTCGAGCAGCTTCATCGCCAGCGACGGATCGGCCCGCAGGAGCGAGCGGAAGCTGAATACCGGCACCGACAACGTCCGGA
>JAHWJK010000145.1:0-1840 GCA_019348445.1 Actinomycetota bacterium
GTCCGTTCGAGGTGACGTTGGTGCCGATGAGCCACTCGATCCCCGACGCGGTTGGCCTCGGGATCCGTACCGACGATGGACGGATCTTCTATACCGGCGATTTCAAGCTGGACGAGGCACCGCTCGACGGCAGGCGGACCGATCTCGACGCGATCAGAGACATAGCGACCGATGGCGTCGATCTGCTCCTGTCGGATTCGACGAACGCGGAGGAGCCGGGACGGACCGGCCCGGAGGGCGCCGTGGGAACGCGGCTGCGTGAGATCTTCGCCGGAGCGGATAGGCGGATCATCGTCGCTTGCTTCGCATCGAACCTTCACCGGATCCAGCAGGTGTGCGATGCCGCGAAAGCAAGCGAACGCCTCGTCACGTTCGTCGGTCGCTCGATGGTCGCGAACGTCGAGGTCGGGCGCGACCTCGGACATCTCGACATCCCCGACGATTTGATCTTCGATGCGGCGGAGCTCGACCGGTATCCGATCGATCGCCTCGTGATCGTGTGCACCGGGTCGCAGGGAGAGCCGTTCTCGGCGCTGTCGCTGATCGCGTCCGGCGAGCACAAGTTTGTCATCGTCGAAGAAGGTGACACCGTCGTCCTGTCGGCGAGCGCGATCCCCGGCAACGAATCAGCCGTGCACCGTGTCATCAACGCGCTCTACAGGGTCGGCGCCGACGTGTATCACTCGGAGACCGACGGGGTCCACGTCTCGGGCCACGCCGCGGCGGACGAGCTGGCGGAGCTGCTAAGTATCGTCAAACCGAGGCATTTCGTCCCGGTGCACGGCGAATACCGACAGATGGTTCACCACCTGCGCATCGCGGAGAAGGTCGGCATCGCCAAAGAAGCGATGACGATCGTCGAGGACGGGGATGTGCTCGAGCTCGACCGTGGTCGCGTGCGCAAAGCCGATCCCGTCCATGCCGGCATGGTCTTCGTCGACGGCCTCGGCGTCGGTGACGTCGGTCCGGTCGTACTGCGCGACCGGAAGGTCCTCGCCGACGACGGGTTCGTCCTCTGCGTCGTGACCATCGACGCGCAGAACGGCGAGATCCTCGCGGGACCCGATCTGATCTCTCGCGGCTTCGTGTTCGAACAGGAATCGCGTGAGTTCCTGGAGGAGGCGGCGGACCGTGTCGCCGACGCTCTCGAAGCGATCGCGGACGAGGAAGCTACCGACTGGACCGTCTTGAAACGAACGTGCCGGCGCGCACTCGGTGAGTTCGTGTGGCAACAGACGCGGCGCCGCCCGATGATCGTGCCGGTCATCATGGAGGTCTAGGGTCCTGCCGTTTGGACGTTCAAGGGGATCTTCAGTAGGTCCAACTGGGATCCATCTTCTGCAGACGACTGGAATACCTCGAGGATTATCGCCTCGCCCGGTACCCGCTCTAGCGATATGCGGTCCTTGAACTTTCCCCAGCATCCGGTCCCGCAGGTCGCGGTCACGAAACCTCTCTTGAACGGCTCACCATCGAGACCGGTGAGTCGCCAGCTCACGGTCGCCTCGTACACGTTCGCGATTCCCGAGAGTTCGAACGTCCGACCCACTGTCTGGTCGGGCAACGGCGCCTCGACCACGATCGGCGGCAGCCAGTGCTCGCTGTTCTTCCTCGTCATCGGCTTATCGACGAGGATGCCGTGTCCGCCGATGCCATCCTCGGGAACCTCGCCTTCAATCAGGTACCTGACTCGCTTGACGGAGGGGAACTGTGTCAGGGTCCACGTCACCTGGTCGATCTGGATGCCGTCGTAGGTCGCGCCGAGCTCCGTGTTGCCGAACTCCTCGTTGAAGTCGACGGTCGCGGTGCCGTTCTCGATCGTCAGCCCCAACAGCTCCGT
>JAHWJK010000145.1:1940-3749 GCA_019348445.1 Actinomycetota bacterium
TCGGGGGAGGCGTCGGTTTCCGTCGGTAGCGGTTCGGGATCTGGTCGCACCGGCTCCGGATCTCCCGTACACGCGGCGAGGACGATGACAGAGACAGCCACGGCGGCGAGCGTCCGGTACATGTCCCGACTATGACGCACGGATTACCGCGAGTCTCGTTCGAAACGGCCGAACATGACGACGAACGGCACCAGAACCAGCGCCGGCGCGAGCAACCACACGGGCCGTTGCAGCCACCACGACAGCGTGCTGTCGGTGGGGCGGCCGAGACCTAACGGATGCAGCAGCAGGATCGTCACGAGATACGCGGTCAGATGCCACAGGAACACCGTCATGATGACGCTGTTCGCCGCGATCACCGTCATCCATGGGCGTTTCGCCTGAAGCCAGCGATTGGCGCGCTCTCTGAACAACATGGCAAGTCCGATCAGCCAGAACGCCAGCGCGACGATGCAGAGCGTCGGCGGGTTCATGTTCGACAGTCGCTCGACATCGGTTCCGACCATGCTGCGCGGGTAGACGCCGATGTTCGTTAATGCGATGAGCCCGGCGAGGCCCGCTACCGCCATGCTGAGGTGTGCCCTCGCGCCCGCTCTTACGAGAGACCCATCCGCATAGAAGAACCCGATCTGATGAACGAGCAGCCATACGAAGGCGAGGTTGAGCCATGCAACTCCCGGAACGTCGAACGCGAACCGCAGAACGTCTGCACCCGCGATGAGCGCAACGAGCCCCGTAACGATCACGATGCCTCCCGCGCGATGAAGCCTCAGCATGAGTGGCGTCGCCGCGATGACGCCGACGTAGACGAGTAGGAACCACAACGGACCGAAGGGAAGAAAAGTGCCCCTGAAGATGCCGTCGCGGCCGATGTCGAAGACGTGGAGCAAGCCCTCGACGACTGCCCATACCCCGATGAACACGAGCGTCGGCTTCCATAATCGAGCCATGCGTGCGCTCATGAAGTCGCGGTATGTCTGTCCTCGAGAGCGCATCGCTTCATAGGTCTTCATGTTCGAGAAGCCGCCGACGAAGAAAAAGAGAGGCATGACCTGCAGGACCCACGTGAGTAGCCACAGTCCACTGGTTACACCTACGACGTTGACGACGCGGATGTATCCGTCGCGCCACAAGATGATCGCGATGAACCAGTGGCCCAGCACGACGGTGGTGATACTGAAGGCTCGTAAGAGATCGACGTACCGATCGCGATCCGCGGGCGTCTTCTCCGCCATCGTCGCGAGACGCCCGACGAAACTCACGTTCGGTCGACCTGTAGAACCATGACCCGCATCCTCGTCACGTTCGCCCTGTCGGTCTACAACAACGTCGCGAACCTGTGGCCCCCATTCAACAGATGGGCGTATGTGCCTGCAAACGTGGTGGCCACATCGCTCCTTGGGGCCGTTGCGATCGGGATCCTCGATCTCAGCGCGTCCGACCTCGGGATATCGGAGCTATCGCTCGCCGATGCCGCGGTCGGACTTGCGATCGGAGTAGCCGTCGGCAGCGGGGTGTTCGTGGTGGCGGCGACGCCGCGAGGTGCGCATCTGGTTGCCGATCGTCGTGTCGCCGGCTTGAGCGGAGCGATGCTCGCCTATCAGATGCTGGTACGCGTTCCCTTTGGAACCGCGTTACTGGAGGAGTTCGCGTTCAGAGGTGTGCTGTTCGCGTCGTGGAGAGACCGCGGCGTCCTCGTCGCCACGATCATCTCGAGTGTGGTCTTCGGGTTCTGGCACATCACACCCGCCGCGATCATGGTCCGGACCAACGCTCCGGACGCGTCGCGGCGCACGATGATCCGGGTAG
>JAHWJK010000047.1 GCA_019348445.1 Actinomycetota bacterium
AGACGCTGTTGCGGGGTCGTCGCTACCTGTACCTGGTGTTGGGTTTGATGGCGCTTCTATTCGTCGTGATGTTCCTCGCGTTGATGTCGGCTCGCAGCCGAGTTGGACAAGACCCGATCGGTGGACCGTCTCAGGATGTGGGCCGGCCCACTAGCATTCCCGCATGGCGATCTACGTCGTCTCGGACCTTCACGGAGCTACCGACGACCTGAAGAAGGCGATCCCCGAGACAAGCACGCTGCTGCTGCTCGGTGATCTCCTCAACCTTCTCGACTACACGGCGATGACCGGGATCCTGACGGAGGTCTTCTCCGTAGAGGCTGTACGGGAGGTGGCCGACCTGCGCGCTCAGGGTCGAGTGGAAGAAGCGCGCGACGCGATGCGACGACGTGCCGAGGGCCGGGAGGACGAGATCCGTCAGGAGATCGGGCGCCGCGTCATGCAGCAGTACACCGAGGTGTTCGCTGCTCTACCCGATCCGACGTACCTCATCCTCGGGAACGTCGATAACCCTGCCATCGCACGATCGTTCATTCGCGACAGCCCGGCAGTCATCGATGCGGAGTCGAGCGTCGTCACGCTCGAAGGAGAGCGGTTCGGGTTCGTAGGGGGAGCGCTGCCCAGTCCTCTGAACGTGCCGGGCGAGATCAGCGAGGACGAGATGGCTCGCCGTCTTGGATCGATCGGGGAGGTCGACGTCTTGTGCACGCACATCCCGCCGGCGGTCCCGGAACTCTGTTTCGACACGCTGGCCGGCCACCCGGAGCGGGGCAGCGAGGACATCCTTCGCTACATCCAAGACGTGCAACCGGCCACGGCGTATTTCGGGCACGTGCACCAACCGCTGGTCTCGGTTATGCACATAGGACGAACGATGTGCGTGAACGTCGGCTATTTCAGGGCGACGCGCAGAGCATTCCCACACCGGACGGGACAGGAGTAGCCATGGCAGAAAGCGTTTCGGACACGATCGACGTGAAAGCCTCGGCGGAGGAGATATTTGCCGTGGCCACAGATTTCGAGAAGTACCCGGACTGGAACGCCGACATCAAGAAGGTGGAGATCAAGGAGACCGACGACGAAGGCCGGGCGACGAAGGTGTGGATGCAGGTCGACGCGAAAGTAAAGACGGTCTCCTACACGCTCGAATACGACTATTCGAACGCGCCGGAATCGTTCTCGTGGAGCCTCCTCGAAGGCGACGTCAAAGAGCTCAGCGGCTCGTACGCGTTCGACGAATTCGACGATGTCACCGAGGTCCAGTACGAGACGAGGATCGACCCCGGCTTTCCGATCCCCGGCGTCATCAAGCGCCAAGGCCAGAGACGGCTCGTGAAGGCCGCCCTCGAGGACCTGAAGAAACGCGTCGAGAGCTGATGCTCCGACCGGGAGAGCTCGGATGCGGATAATCCTCTTCACGGGGAAAGGCGGCGTCGGCAAGACGACGGTTGCCGCTGCGACCGCGCTGCGGATCGCGGGCACCGGCCGCAAGACGTTGTTGATGTCGACCGATCCGGCGCACTCCGTCGCCGATGCCCTCGGGACGGACCTGTCGCCGGAGCCCCTCGAGGTCGCGACCAACCTGTGGGCGGAACAGCTCGATCCGCAGCGACGCCTCGAAGAGAACTGGCGCGACATCCAGCAGCACGCGATCTCGGTGCTCCAGTGGGCGGGGATCGAGGAGATCGAAGCAGAGGAGCTGTCCGTGATCCCGGGGCTCGACGAGTTGTTCGCGCTCGCGGACGTGAAGCGTCATCACGACGAAGGCCCTTACGACTGTGTCGTGGTCGACTGCGCGCCGACCGGCGAAACGCTGCGACTGCTCTCGTTGCCGGACATCATCCAGTGGTACATGGACCGGGTTTTCCCCGTCGAACGGCGCGTGATGGGGGCCCTGCGTCCCGTTGCTCGGCGGATGACGACTTTCCCGCTTCCCGACGACAGCGTGTATCAGGCCGTTCGCCGGTTCTACGATCGTCTAGACGGTGTTCGGAAGGTGTTGACCGACGGCGATACGACATCCGTTCGTCTCGTAGTGAACCCGGAACGGATGGTGATCGCCGAAGCGAAGCGCACCTACACGTACCTGAACCTGTTTGGTTACAGGGTCGACGCGATCGTCGCCAACAGGTTGCTTCCGGAAGCGATCTCGGATCCGTACTTCGACCGGTGGAAGGAGCTGCAGCAGGCACACCTCGCAACGATCGAGGAGGCGTTCGCACCGTTGCCCATCCTGAAGGCACGCCTGCGCGATCAAGAACTCGTGGGCGGAGATCTCCTCTCTGATCTAGGTCGAGAGATCTACTCGGACGACGATCCGACTGCCGTGTTGCACGAAGAAGATCCGATGTCGATCTCGAAACACGGGTCGACCTACGTGCTCACGCTGAAGCTCCCGTTCGCAGCGAAGGACGAGCTCGAGCTATCGACGAAGGCGGACGAGCTATTCGTGAAGGTGGGGCCTTACCGCCGAACTATCATGCTCCCGAAGGTTCTCGGCTCGCGTCGGGTGTCTTCCGCGCAGCTGCATGACGAACGACTGGAGGTCGTTTTCGACCGTGTCACAGCAGAGGGATGACGATCAGCGAGCGGGTCGCTATAGCGATCTGTTCGGCTCGCACGAGGGTCACGGTTCGGACTGCGCCTATTGCCCGATCTGCACGGGGATCGGCCTCGTCCGCTCCGCGAACCCCGAGATCCTCGACCATCTCGCCGCGGCTGCACGCGAGTTCATGATCGCGGCCGGGATGTTCTTGGAAGAAGCCGGAGGACGAGTCGGTAAACCCGACGCGTCGGATCGTCCCACGGATCCCGGTGACGGCAAGGTTCGGCGGATCGACGTCGGTTAACCGGACACATCACCTATGAGTGTGAGATCTGCCGCGATCGGCGTCGACGTCGGCGGGACGACCGTCAAGGGCGGCATCGTCGCGATGTCCGGCGAGGTCCTCGATCGGCTCGAGCACCCGACGGAAGCGCAGGCCGCTACCAAGACGACTATCGAAGTCACCGAAGCCGCCATCGCTCGCGCGCAAGAGATGGGATACGTGCCGGTCGCGGTGGGGATCGGCGCCGCCGGATTCGTCGACGTCCTCAGTGGGTCCGTGACCTTCTCGCCGAACCTGGTCTACGACGATCCCGATCTCGCCGATGCGGTAGCGGCGCGCGTGAATCTGCCCGTGATGGTGGACAACGACGCGAACGCGGCTGCGTGGGGCGAGCGTGCGGTGGGGGCCGCGAAGGGTGCCAACAACATGGCCCTTCTCGTTCTGGGCACCGGTCTCGGCAGCGGCTTCGTTTCGAACGGTCGCCTCGTGCGCGGGTTTACCGGAGCGGCGGCCGAGTTCGGACACACCGTCGTCGACCCGGCCGGACCACGCTGCAACTGCGGCCTGCGCGGGTGCATAGAACAGTACGTCTCGGGACAAGCGATAGCGCGGATGGCGCGCGAGGCCGCGCAACACAACGCGGACACCTCGATGATCTCCTTCGCCGGTTCCGCCGATGCGATCACCGGATACGACGTCGCGCGGGCAGCACGCGAGATGGACGAGGTCGCCCGCGACGTATTGCGTACTGCGGGACGCATGCTGGGGCTCGCGATGTCGAACGTCGTGAACATCTTCGATCCGGAGGTCATCGTGCTCGGCGGGCGCGTCGTAGAAGCCGGCGAGCCGTTCCTCGGTCCGGCTCGCGACGAGCTCGCGCGGCTGTTGTCGGAGCAGAAGCGACGGCCGGCGCGCCTCCAGCTCTCCGCATTAGGACGGAACGCGGGCATAGTTGGAGCGGCGGCTCTTGCGATCGACGAGATGAGTCGCGGTGGTGCCGATCGAGATCCCGAAAGAGAGGGCCGGTAGTCGTGAGCGACATCGAGCTACACGACACGAACGACAGGGAACTCCAGCAGACGAAGCTGAAGGAGTACGCGCTTCTCGTCCCCCGACTCCTGAAGCTCCTGTGGAGGCTGACGCGCGATCCGCGCGTCCCTGCTCGCAGCAAGGCGACGCTGGTGCTGCTCATGGGCTACATCGTCAGCCCGATCGACATCATCCCGGACATGTTCCCGGGCATCGGTCAGCTCGACGAGCTGGTCATCGCGGCGTTCGCTCTCGACCAGATGCTCAACCGTGTTCCGGCCGATGTCGTGCGAGAGCATTGGGAGGGCGACCAGGACATCCTCGAAGTCGTCCAGGAAGTGCTCGATATCGCGACGGTCTTCGTGCCGTCCGTACTGAAGCGCTTCGGTTCACGCTAGCCGGGAGTGAGTGGGGCAGAAGCGGTCCTGGCCCTCGTTCTCGTGGAGTGGGCCGGTGGCCTCCTGGGGGCCGCGGGATGGACTCAGTCGTGGTCGGTGGTGAGGCGCGGGCACTTCAAGATCGTCGGGTGGACCAGTCTCGCCTTCGCCATCGGCGGATATCTCGCTTTTGAAGCTTCGGCCACGGAGCCATCCTTTGCGCGCCCCGCGCTGATCGTCGTGATCGTTTGCGCCGTCTTATACGTCGCCGCGCAATACGTTCGGACCGAGATGGTTGGTGCCGTCGTCGGCATCGCCGGTGGGCTCGCGGCATGCATCGCACTCGTCGGCGCCGCGCTGCTGTTGCCGGGATGGACGGCATGGCTCGCGGCTCTCGGCCTCCTTGCCGGGCTGGTCCTACTGGGAGGTGTCACCAACGGCATGCTCCTCGGGCACTGGTACCTCAATCAGCCGGGACTGAAGCCGTGGGCGCTCGGCCGCCTTACCGATGCGACGCTCGCCGGCATCGTCGTTGCCGTGGTTCTGGGGGTCGTGTCCGCAGGCAAGCTCGCGAATGCCTCGACCGAAGGTGCGGTGCTCGGCCTGCCCGGATTCGGCGAATCGTTCTCTACGGTGTTCTTCATCGCGTGGCTGGCGATAGCGGCTCTCACGGCGGGTGTGGTGTGGATGGCGCGCCGGTGCGTGAAGATCAAGTCGATCCAATCGGCGACCGGGCTGTTCTATGTCGCATTACTAACTGCCGGCGTCTCCGAGTTCCTCGTGCGCTATCTCATGGTCAACGCATGACGGACGTCCTGCTCGGAACGACGCTTCCCCAGTTCACCGACGATCCCGATCGTTTCGTGGAGGGGGCCCAGCGCGCCGAGGCTCTCGGTCTCGATTCGGTGTGGTTGTTCGATCACCTGTGGCCGCTCAGCGGCGGTAAAGAACGACCGATCATCGAATGCTGGACCGCGCTCGGGTACCTGGCGGCCGAGACGTCGTCGATCCGGATCGGAACCTTGGTGACCCGGTCGTCGTTACGGCACCCCGCGGTCGTCGCGAAGATGGCGGCGACGATCGGAGAGATAGCTCCGGGACGCGTCACGATCACGATCGGCAGCGGCGACGAGATGAGTCGCGACGAGAACGAGGCCTACGGGATCCCTTATTACGCGGAGGATGACCGCGTAGGACAGCTCGTCTCGACGGTTCGTTGCGTGCGCGAGTGTCTGCATGAAGATCTCGTGACGTTCGAGGACGACTACGTCTCGCTGCGGGAACTGCCGCCGAGCCCCCAGCCCGACCCGGTTCCGAAGCTATGGGTCGGTGGGCGATCGGACGACGTGCTCGAGGTTGCCGGGACCGTCGCCGACGGCTGGAACGGATGGGGCGGGGGATCGGAGCGGTTCGCGGAAGACGCCGCAACGGTCGTGGGTTACGCGGGGCCTCGCCCGATCGAACTGTCGTGGGGAGGCCTCGTGATGCTCGGGCGCGACGACGATGCCGCCGCCACCAAGATGGGTGAGAGGAACCCGAAGGCGTGGATCGTCGGAGGTCCCGCGACGGTCGCCGATCGGCTACGTCGGTTCGTCGACGGCGGCGCACGCCACCTCATCGTGACGCTCCCGGACCCATGGCGCGACGGCGTCTACGAGCTGCTCGCAGAGGAGGTGAAGCCGCGGCTGGCGTGATCTTGCGCTATACCCCCCGGGGGTATATAGTCTGACCATGAGCAAAGAGGCGGTCCGCGAGACGTTCGACGTGAAAGGCATGACCTGTGCGTCGTGCGCGGCGCGGGTGCAGAAGGCGCTCGCGACCACGCCGGGTGTGAGCGAAGCCGGCGTGAACTTCGCTCTCGGCCGGGCGACCGTTGAACGCGACGAGTCGGTCGCCATCGACGACCTCGCGTCGGCGGTCGACGCGGCGGGTTACGAGCTCATCGTCGAGCCCGAGGTTGCGACATCGCATGGCGGCCACGGCGAGCACGATCATGGCATCGCGGTGGGGAGTGAGGACGACCTCACCCGCGCCGCGTGGAGGAGTGTCGTCGTCGCCGCGATCCTGAGCGCGCCGATCGTCGGTCTTGCGATGTTCGGTCCGATGCACGCGCATTGGGTCCAGTGGACCCAGCTCGTGTTGACAACGCCCGTGTTGTTCGGTCCCGGTCGCCGCTTCCTGACGAGTGCGTGGAAGCAAGCTCGTCATCTGAGCTCGAACATGGACACGCTGATCGCGCTGGGGACGCTGTCGGCGTATGGGTACTCCGTCTACGCGCTGTTCTTCGGAGGAGACGTCTATTTCGAGACGGCCGCGGTCATCATGACGTTCCTCTTGCTCGGTAAGTACTTCGAGCATCGTTCGAAGAGCCGCGCGTCGCAGGCCATCCGCTCATTGCTGGAGCTCGGGGCGAAGGAGGCAACGGTCGTACGCGATGGCGTCGAGGTGCCGATCCCGATCGACGAGGTCGAGATCGGTGACGTGATCAGGGTTCGGCCCGGCGAGAAGATCCCTACCGACGGGATCGTGCGGGACGGCGCGTCCTCCGTCGATGAATCGATGCTCACGGGCGAACCGATCCCGGTCGACAAGCTCGTGGGCGACGAGGTCTTCGGCGCGACGATCAACGCGGGTGGCTCGCTGCTGATCGAAGCGACGAGGGTCGGCGCCGACACGGCTCTGGCGCAGATCGCCGCATTGGTTGAGTCCGCCCAGTCGCGCAAGGCTCCGATAGAGGGTCTTGCGGACAGGATCTCGGCGATCTTCGTTCCGATCGTGATCTCCGTTGCCATAGTGACGTTCGCCGGCTGGATGGTCACCGGCCATTCGTTCGAGACGTCGCTGATCACCGCGATCGCGGTGCTGATCATCGCGTGCCCGTGCGCGATGGGTCTCGCGACCCCGGCCGCGGTGGTGGTCGGGACCGGCAGGGGGGCCGCGATGGGGATCGTCATCAAGGGCGGAGATGTGCTCGAGCGATCGGGCGCGATCGACGCGGTCGCTCTCGACAAGACCGGCACGATCACCACCGGACAGATCGCGGTCACCGACGTCATCGCTGCGGCGGGTCATGACGAGGACGAGGTCCTCGCGCTCGCCGGAGCCGTCGAAGCGCTCTCGGAGCACCCCATTGCACGCGCGATCGCTGCTGCTGCGGCGCCGGTCTCGGACGTAAGCGGGTTCTCGTCAACGCCCGGCTCCGGCGTAGAGGGTCGCGTCGCGGGCGCACAAGTCAGCGTGGGACGGCGATCGTTCGCGGCCCCCGAGGCACCACCCGAGCTGGTCGAATCCGCAGAACGACTCAGCCGCTCCGGTCGCACCGTCGTGTGGGTGGGGGACGGGAAGGACGCCGTCGGTCTCGTTGCCGTGGCCGACACGGTCAAGGCGACTGCCCGCGATGCCGTCGTCGCTCTGCAGCGGATGGGGCTGGAGACGATCTTGATCACGGGCGACAACGATTCGACGGCCCGAGCGATCGCAGAGCACGTCGGGATCGAAAAAGTCCGCGCCGAGGTCATGCCTGAGGACAAGGTGACGGAAGTCGCACAGCTGCAGGAACAAGGAAAGAGAGTCGCGATGGTGGGTGACGGGATCAACGATGCGCCCGCTCTCGCGCAGGCCGATCTCGGTATCGCGATCGGCACCGGGGCGGACGTCGCGATCGAAGCGGCAGACGTGACGCTCGTAGGCGGCGATCCGCAACTCGCCGCAACCGCCATCGGCCTTGCTCGGCGGACGCTCACGACCATCAAGCAGAACCTGTTCTGGGCGTTCTTCTACAACGTGACCGCGATACCGCTGGCGGTGGTGGGTCTCCTGGATCCGATGATCGCCGCGGCCGCGATGGCGTTCTCGTCGGTCAGCGTCGTCCTGAACGCCCTCCGCCTCCGCCGCTTCCGTTCTTTCTAAACATCCGGGTGCTATAGCCGGTCAGGTTTAGAAAGAATGGGGAGATGGCCACCTTCTTCCTCGATGCGCCGAGCCTGGTCTATCGCGCGTTCTTCGCCCTCCCGAAGACGCTGACGGACGATCACGGCAACTCGGTCAATGCGGTGCGCGGATTCATGGACATGGTCACGACGCTGATCGTCCAGCGACACCCCGACGAGGTGGTCTCGGTGTTCGACGCGGATTGGCGTCCGCAGTTCCGAGTAGACGCGTATCCCGGCTACAAGTCCGAACGCTCGGAGGACCCGCCCGAACTCCCTCCGCAGTTCGACATCATCGCCGAGGTTCTCGACGCCGCGGGGATGGTCCGCGCCGAGACGCCCGGCCTCGAAGCCGACGACGTGATCGCCACGCTCGTGTGCGATGTCGACGGTGACGACCGCGCCGTGGTTGTCACCGGTGACCGCGACCTCATCTGTCTTGTTCGCGACCCACATGTGAAGGTGCTCTTCCCGGTGAAGGGAACGAAGGAGATGAGCGAGCTCGATGAAGCGGCGGTGCAGGAGAAGTACGGCATCCCGGCCCGGCTCTATTCGGAGTTCGCGATGTTGCGCGGCGACAGCTCGGATGGTCTCCCCGGCGTACCCGGGGTCGGGCCGAAGACCGCCGTCACTCTGCTCACCAAGTACGGGTCCATCGACGGCATCTACGCGAACCTGCCCGAGCTGTCGGAACGCCACCGCAAAGCCTTCGAGGGCGCCTTCGACTACCTCGTGTCGATGGAGACCGTCGTCGAGCTGGTTAGAGACGCCGAAGTCGTCGCAACGGAGAGGCACGAACCCGACGAGGACCTGCTTCGAGAGCTGGGGGACAAGCACAACCTCGGAAGCAGCGTCGGTCGCCTGCTCCACGCCCTAAGGTCCGAACGATGACGACGATCTACCTCGTTCGGCACGGGGCAACCGATTGGAACATCAACAAGCGCGCGCAGGGGACCGCGGATATCCCCCTGAACGAGCACGGCGAGATGCAGGCGCTCCACACGGCGGAGGAACTCGCAAAAGTTGAGGTAGACGCGGTCTACACGAGTGACCTCCAGCGCGCGTGTTTCACGGCGGAAGCGATCGCGAAGCTCCACGGGCTCGACATCGTCAAGGAGCCACGGTTCCGAGAGATCGACCAAGGCGAGTGGACCGGCCTGACGGTGGACGAGATCCGGAGACGATGGCCGGAAAAGTGGGGGCCGGCGCGGCATTACAACGCGCGACCTGGTGGGGAATCTCCACAACAGGTACGGAGCCGCGCGCTGGCAGCGTTGAAAGAGGTCGTCGAGAAGCATCCCGACGAGCACGTGGTCATCGTCAGCCACGGCGGGACGATCAGGTGGATCAGTGCCGAAGCTCTCGATTACGACGACAAGCAGTCGGCGCGCATCCGCGGCGTCGGCAACGGCGAGGTCGTATGCCTGTCCGCGCAGCTAAACGACGGGAAGCTCGAACTGTCGAACTTGGCGCGTTGGGACGGTCACACGACGGACCTGGACGACCCGAACGACTAACGACGTTACGGTCCTGCTACCTTGAAGGCCATGGAGTTCCGGCGCATCGATCGCTTCCCGCCGTACGTCTTCTCGATCGTCAACGAGCTGAAGATGCAGGCGCGGCGAGCGGGCGAAGACATCATCGACCTCGGCATGGGTAACCCGGACATCCCGACGCCGGATGCCGTCGTCGACAAATTGAAAGAGGCCGCCGACAACCCGCGCAACCATCGTTACTCGGCCTCCAAGGGGATCCCGAAGCTTCGTCGTGCGGTCTGCGATCTCTACGAGCGGAACTGGGGCGTCCATCTCGATCCCGAGACCGAAGCGATCGCGACGATCGGCGCGAAGGAGGGCCTGTCGCATCTCGCGTGGGTGTTGCTGGGGCCCGGGGATGCGGTGTTCGTGCCGGAACCGACGTACCCGATCCACACCTACGCAATGATCCTGTCGGGCGCGCACGTCACGAGCGTTCCGCTCTCGCTCGGCTCCGACTTCTTCACGGATCTCATGGAGGCGTACGAACGTTCGGAGCCGAAACCGCGCGTCGTGCTGTGCTCGTTCCCGCACAACCCGACGACGGCCGTCGTGGACCTCGGGTTCTTCGAGCAACTCGTCGAGTTCGCGAAGCAGCGTGAAGTGATGATCGTGCACGACCTCGCCTACGCGGACCTCGTCTTCGATGCCGACGTCGCGCCGTCGTTCATGCAGGTTCCCGGCGCGAAGGACGTCGGTGTCGAGTTCTTCTCGATGTCGAAGTCCTACTCGATGCCCGGGTGGCGTCTCGCCTTCGCGGTCGGTAACCCGGAGATCATCGGTGCTCTCACGAAGCTGAAGAGTTACCTCGACTACGGCGTCTTCCAACCGATCCAGATCGCCGGCATCATCGCCCTGAACGAGTGCACGAACGTGCCAAAGCAGATCCGCGAGATCTATCGGTCGCGGCGCGACGTGCTCGCGGATTCGCTACAGCGCATCGGCTGGGACATGCCGACGCCACCGGCGACGATGTTCGCGTGGGCCGAGATCCCCGACGCCTTCAAATCGATGGGCTCGCTCGAGTTCGCGAAGTACCTCGTCAAGGAAGCGAAGGTCGCCGTGTCGCCGGGGATCGGGTTCGGTCCGAGCGGCGACAGTCACATCCGGTTCGCGCTCGTCGAGAACGAGCAGCGCATCCGCCAGGCGGTAAGAGGCATCCGCCGAGCCCTCGAGGCCGGCCCGCCGCACTAGCCGAGTGGCATATAACGGACGGAATCCGTCTGGTATTTACCACTCGGCGGAGAGTCGGGTCCTCGCGATCCTCGCCGTCGCTCTCATCCTGAGCATGTCGACGTGGTTCTCTGCCACCGCGGTCGTTCCGCAGCTCCGCGAGTTCTGGGACCTGACACCGGGGCAAGGGGCATGGCTCACGATCGCCGTTCAGCTCGGCTTCGTAACCGGTGCGATCGTGTCTGCGGCCGGAACGGTCGCGGACATCTTCAGTTCGCGCTGGGTCATCGTCGCCGGCGCGTTCGGAGCGGCGCTGGCCAATGCGGCCATCGCGATCGTGGATTCACCCGGTGTCGCGACGGGTCTTCGTTTCGCGACCGGCTTCTTCCTCGCCGGCGTGTATCCACCTGCGTTGAAGCTGATGGCTACTTGGTTCCGCGAGCGCCGTGGTCGAGCTCTCGGCATCCTCGTGGGCGCGCTAACTCTGGGTTCGGCGATGCCGCATCTCGTAAACGCGCTCGGCGGACTCGATTGGAGGATCGTGGTCTATTCGACCTCCGCCCTGACGGCGTTCGGCGGGATCATCGTCGCCGTCGGCGTGACGGAGGGGCCGTTCCCGTTCCCGAAGGCGACGTTCGACCCGCGCCAGGCGGTGAAGGTTCTGAAGCAGCGCGAGGTGCGGCTCGCGTCCCTCGGCTACTTCGGGCACATGTGGGAGCTGTACGCGATGTGGGCGTGGTATCTCGTCTTCTTCTCCAACGTCATCGGCGCGCAACGAGGCAGTGAACGTGCCGCGCTCGCTACGTTCGCGGTGATCGGCATCGGCTCACTCGGTTGCTGGACGGGGGGCCTGATGGGTGATCGATGGAGCCGGTCGAAGACGACGGCCGTGATGATGGGTATCTCCGGATCGTCTGCGCTCGCGAGCGCGATCCTCGCGAGCGCACCACCGTTGGTCCTCCTCGCGATCGGTCTCGTCTGGGGTTTCACCGTCGTCGCGGACTCCGCTCAGTTCTCGACGTTAGTCACGGAGTTCGCGTCGCAGACCTACGTCGGGACCGCGCTGACGTTGCAGCTCGCGCTCGGGTTCACGCTGACGATCAGCACGATCTGGCTGGTGCCGCTGATCGAGTCTCTATCCGGCTGGGCATGGGCCCTCGCGGTGCTCGCCGCAGGACCGGCGCTCGGTGTT
>JAHWJK010000048.1:0-1492 GCA_019348445.1 Actinomycetota bacterium
GGCTGGGTAAGAACCCCGTCGAAGGGAGTGATGCTGGGATGTCGACTAGCGACAAGATCAGCAACAAGACCGAAGAGCTCACCGGCAAGGCGAAGGAAGGCGTCGGTGACGCCACGGACGACGAGTCCATGGAAAGAGAAGGAAAGCTCGACCAGACCAAAGGCAGCCTGAAGCAGGCCGGCGAGAAGGTCAAAGACGCCTTCAAGAAGTAGACGCTCTGTAATAAAAGAGGGCCCCTTACAGGGGCCCTCTTTTAGTTGCTCAGGCGGTCATGCGATATCTCGGCGCCGGAAGACCAACGCGGCCACCGCCACCGCGATGGCGACGTAAACCACGAGGAGCAGTCCGGCCGCTCCCTGCGAATGACCGAGAACCATGTCCTCCGGGCCGTTCAGCACCATCGCGATGTTCGGCCCGATCTGCCACTCGATCCACGACGGCTTGAAGGTCCGGATGAGGCTCTCGACGATCGCGAGGTAACCGAATCCGATGCCGAGCGCTGCCGCGGTATTGCGACCGATCGTAGCCAGAGCGAATCCGAAGGTCGCCGTGATCGTGGCGACGGCACCGGAGCGCAGCATCACTTGGACTAGCTTCCACCACCACTCCGCGTCGACGCCGGCCATCGAACCCTTGAACCTCGCCGCGGGATAGAACGCGGCCGCGGCGACGGCTTCGAACGCGACCACCCACAGGAAGACGATGACGGCGGCCGCGACGACTTTTGCCGCGAGCACGCGGATCCGCCGCGGCTCCCACGTCAACAGCGTCGTCATCGTTCGGTTGTGCCATTCGGCACCAACGAACGTTGCCCCGAACAGCCACCCGATGATCATCAGCGGGAGTGCGAACCCGAGCAGCATCCAGTCGAGATGGCGGTATTCGAACGCCGGATGCTCGACCCACACGTTGTCTCGACAGAACTCGTGAGGATCTCGCTCGTTAGCCTCGGCGACGCCTGCGTCGATCCGCGCCTGCGTCTCGCGAATGCAGGTGTCGGTCGCGGCATTCTTGTCTGCCCGGTACGCGGCCATGGCTTCGGGCGAGTTCTCCGACGCCATGAACGCCGCGATCCCACCGATGACGAAACCTCCGAACA
Source organism: Actinomycetota bacterium (assembly GCA_019348445.1). Classification (GTDB taxonomy): domain Bacteria; phylum Actinomycetota; class CADDZG01; order CADDZG01; family WHSQ01; genus JAHWJK01. The sequence goes on from JAHWJK010000048.1 coordinate 1,100, forward strand.
CGAGGATCGTCACGATCTGGAAGAGGCGCCGCGACACAAAGCGGCGAGCCTCGACGGCGATGAGGCGCATCATGCCGCCACCTCCTGCGGATCGGTCGTGAGTTGCAGGAACACACTCTCGAGGTCGACCTCGTCGGGCCGGAGTTCCCGTGGATAGAGACCCTGACGCGCGAGGACCTCGACTACGAAGCTGCCGCGGTTGGGAGCGATCTCGACGCGCAACGTCTCTGGATCGACCTGCCGCGCCGCAACGCCTGCGTTGTGCAATACATGCTGCGCGGAGATCGCGTCGTCGATCCTCACGAGGAGCGCGTTCGTGCGCCCCCGCGACAAGACGTCGTCTACGTTGCCGACCGCGACGCAACGACCCCGCGCCAGGATCGCGACGCGGTC
>JAHWJK010000048.1:1592-5720 GCA_019348445.1 Actinomycetota bacterium
TTGCGAGCAGCTCGAGGTTGCGACGCGCTGTCATGGTCGGGAACTGAGCGGGCGCTTCCACGATCGCCCCGATCCGTCGGATAACGCTCGCCAGATCGCGTGTCGAGTCGTGACCGAACACGTGCGCGGTGCCGGTCGTCGGACGAATGAGCCCGAGTAGGCATCTGATCGTCGTCGTCTTGCCGGAACCGTTCGGTCCGAGGAAGCCGAAGACGCCCCCGCTCTCTACGACGAGGTCGAGGCCGTCGACGGCGATGGTCGTTGCACCACGAAGCTTGCGGTACTCCTTCCGTAAACCGGTTACCTCGATGACGGGAACGCTCACGCCGCGACCTCACGCGGGATCCGGCGTTCGGCCGGTGCGGCGGTGTCGAACCCCAGCGTCATGAAGCCGGCGATAACCATCGCCATGAACACGATGATCCCGATGCCCCCGTCGAAGCCGACGGCGTAGGACGCGAACCCGACGACGATCGCGGTAGGGACGCAGAGGACGTGCAGCCACGACCCGAAGCTGCGGAAGGTCCCGGCCGCGAGGGTCGACGCTCCGTAGAGGCTGACTCCGATGCCGACCAGGAGTGGCCCCAAGACGAAAAGAGGCCACACCCACGCGGCCGACAGGAGCAATCCCGTCATCGCGATCCAGTACCCAACCGTCCCGGACGTCCCTCCGCTCGCGCGCTGGGTCTTTCGGATGCTGGTGAACGCGATCATCAGCAGGACGACTCCGATGCCCGTCACTACGAAGGAGACGAGGTCGGGGATCGGGTTGACGACGATCCCGTTGTATTGGAGCTCTTCGAGTACCGCCCACGCAACGCCCACCGCGAGTCCGACGCCTCCCGGTATCGCCGCGAATGCCCATCTCCGAAGCTTCTCGACCTCCATGTCTCCTCCTGATCGCTATCCCGACAACGTCGACCTGACGCTAAGGAGCTATGGAGCCCGGCGTAAGGGCGCGACCACCTCTTTCGCAGGAGGCTGGCACTAGCTCTCGACGAGCGGAACCTTCCCCACGACTGTGGTCCCTTCGCCCGGCGACGAGCGCACCTCGAGCGATCCCGATAGGGACGCGAGGCGGTCGGACATGTTCTGCAGCCCGGATCCGGTGGTCTCGCCGAGTGCAAACCCGCGGCCATCGTCGTGGATCTCGAAGCAGAGAACATCGTCCCGTTCCTCGAGCCTGATGGCGACGTGCGTGGCACCGGAGTGCTTGGCGGCGTTTTGAACCGCTTCCAGGCAACAGAAGTAAACGGCGGTTTCGATGTCGCTGGCGAATCGTCCGATCCCGGGCGCGTCGATGCGCACCTCGATCTGGGTACGGCGAGCATGGGCTTCCAGTGCAGCGACCACACCATGATCCGAAAGCACCGGTGGGTGGATGCCGCGCGCGAGGTCGCGCAACGCCTGCAGGGTCTCGCCCGTGTCGGCTTGTAGGTCGGCCATCACTTCCTGCGCGCGTTGCGGGTCTCGCTCCGCCAGCTCTTGCGCCAGCCGCAACTTCATCGACATCGCCACGAGGTGTTGTTGCACGCCGTCATGGATGTCACGTTCCAGTCGTCTCCGCTCCGCGTCCTGCGCGGCGACGAGGCGCTGTCGCGATGCACGAAGCTCCTCGAGGCGCCGGCTCAGCTCCGAGGTGAGCTGCACGTTCTTCAACGCGAGACCGGCGTGAGAGGCGGCGTCTTCCAGGAGGCGTTCCTCCACGGGCGTGATCTTCTTGCCGGGAGGTTTCGTGATGCTGAGCGCGCCCAACAGGTCACTGCCGTGAGTCACGCCGATCACGCGGTCTCGGCCGGGCAGGTCGGGGACCAGTCCATCGGATAGGTCTGCCGTCACCTGCTCCTCATCTGACGGCGGCCACGACGCTGCCCTGATGAGGCCGCCGTCGGCGCGCAGCCATACCTCGGAACGCTCTGCCGCGGTTCCTTCCGCAAGCAAACGCGCGAGTTGTGGGATCACGTCGTGGAGGTCGTACCGACCACCCATCCGCGCGGAGAACTCGCTCAGCTGTTCGTAGGGCGTGGCGCGTTCGCCGTACACGATCCGGTTCGCGAGCTTTCGAGCCCGATCGCGCAACGGCTGGAACGACGCCGCGATGACGATCGTCACGATCACCGACGCGACGAGGTTCATGCGTGATCCCACCCCGAACGTCGCGCCGAGAGCGGCGATTAGGAGGACGTAAGCGAGCGTGATGAAGCCCGCGATCAAGCCATACACCAGGGCGCGGTTGAGGACGCGGTTGATGTCCCACAGGCGGAACCGCGCGAGATCCACCAACAGCGCGATCGGGATCAGGGCGAAAACGATCCGGAAGATGCGGAATGCAACGGCTCCTTGTGGGCGTCCGGAGAACTCTTCGCCGATGAAGATCGGGTCGGTCATGGCTGCGTCCCGATAGATCGCCACGTTGTGCAGGTCGGCGTCGTAGTTCGTGAACGTGATGGTCGCGGTCTCGTCGGCGGGCAGCACGAGGGTGTTCTTGTCGAAGCGTGACTCTCTCGACGCGAGCTCGATCTCGTCCGGCGCGGCGGGGGAGTCTTCGACCCGAACGATGCCTCTCATATCTGCGGGGTGCGGGTCGCACCGGAAGTAATAGGTGGCGGGGTCGTCGATCTCCACTTCGTACGCAACGGTCTCGCTCGGTGGCAAGGCTTCAAAGGTGCCGGTCGCGATCATCAGCGGGATCGCGATCGCGGCCGCCGCGGCCAGTGCCCAGATCAGGACGCGCGACTGCTGGCGCTGCTGTTCGTCGCGGGTGCGCAGGTATCGCACTATCTGCGTCGCGAGACCCACGACCGGGATCGCGATCCCGAACAAGATCACGAGGCCGACCGTGTGCTCGGTTGCCGTCATGCCCGCGAGACCGGTGAGGAACAACGTCAGGAAGACGAGACCCAGCACCCGCAAGATGACGACCGGCGCAGGACCCGCCAGCAGACGGCCGTGCGGGAACATCAACAGCGCAAACATGTACGACAACCCCGACCCGATGTGCACCCAGAAGTGCCACGTTTCGACGGGAGCCTGAAGTGCGACCGGGATCACCTGGAGTGCGTCGTGGCCCTGGAGGTTGAACGCGATCGCGCTCCCGATGAGACCCAGGGACAGCAATCGTGCCGCTCCATCGCGCGGCCGCAGCTTCACGAGGATCGCCGCGACCACGAGATTGAACGCGCTGACGAGGTAGTCGAGCACGACGTGCCCGGCCGACTCCACTGAATGACTCGTCTGCGCGGCGTTCCGCGCGATCTCTGCCAACGGGCCGCTTCCACTCCCCGCGCGGTGGAATCCATCGTGGATCGCGTCCGATCCCGCCGCGAGCGCAGGAAGAAGCCCGAGGATCAACCACGCGACCGCCGTCGCGAGGCCCAGTCCGTAGATGGCGAGGAACATCACGTGCCCGCGGGGATGGCGCATCTATGAGATTGTCCTCGCACTTGCTCACGTCGTGAAGGGGACCGACCGAACCCGAAAGGTGGTGCCAGCACCCCTTCGGAACGACTTCGGTCACACCTATCCTGGAACCGTGGCGATCTCGCTCGTATTAGCGGAAGACAACTACCTCGTCCGCGAGGGCATTGCCAGCCTTCTGGAATCGCATCCGGAGATCGACCTCGTGGCGACCTGCAACGACCTCGACTCTCTTATCGAGACGGTCGAGCAGGGTCGACCCGACGTCGTGCTCACCGACATCAGGATGCCCCCGACCGGGACCAACGAGGGCATCCAGGCAGCGAATCGCTTCCGCGACTCGGTGCCGGAGACGGGAGTCGTGGTGCTGAGCCAGCACGACGAGGCCGAGTACGCACTCGCGCTCCTCGAGCACGGCTCCGAACGGCGTGGCTATCTATTGAAGGAACGAGTATCGGATCTCGATCACCTGATCGGCGCGATCCGTGAGGTTGCCGGCGGCGGATCTGTCATCGACCCGAAGGTGGTCGAGTCGCTGGTTCGAGCCAGGTCGCGCGCTGCGGAGTCACCCCTTGCTGCGCTCACGCCGCGCGAGGGCGAGATCCTCAGCGAGATGGCGCAGGGGAAGACGAACGCCGGGATCGCCGCGACGTTGTTCCTCACGGAGCGCGCCGTTGAGAAACACATCAACTCGATGTTCTCGAAGTTGGG
>JAHWJK010000048.1:5820-11925 GCA_019348445.1 Actinomycetota bacterium
CTCTGGGCGTTCTTCGCGCCGCGGTCGTTCTTCGACGCGGTTGCGGTGTTCCAGCCGTACAACGAGCATTTCGTCCACGACATCGGCGCGTTCCAGATCGGGCTCGGGGCGGTGCTGGTTCTCGGCGCCTACCTAGCCGATGCACTCTTTGTCGCGTTGGCCGGCGTCGGTATGGGCGCGACGCTGCATCTGATCTCGCATGTTATGGATCGCGACCTCGGTGGAAACCCGTCATCGGACATCCCGCTGTTGGCGGTCATGACGGGTGCGCTCGTTGCCGGCGCGATCGTGCGAGGTAAGGGGGCGCGGCCCTAAGCCGCGGCGTGGCCCCCGCGGCTCACTGCGGCACGTAGATCTTCGATCGCGTTGGAACCGGCTTTAGTGATCTTGCAGTCCGCCCACGGCGCGGGTCCGTCGGCTCCGGAGAACGAGATGATGCGCGCGTTCGGACAGATCGAACGCAGTCGCTCGGCGACTTCTGCGCCGCTCAGTCCGGGCAACCCCGTGTCGGTGACAACTACGTCGGGTTTCAGATCGGGGGCGACACGGAGTGCTTGCTCGCCACTAGGAACGGTCTCGACGGCGTCCACGTAGGGCTCGTATTCGAGCATCACGCGCAGAGCGAATCTCAACGCACCGTTGTCCTCGACGACCAGAACTCTGTGGCCCATGAGGACTACTTACCCAATAAAGTGCGAAAACCTGACCAAGCCAGCTAATTATCTTCCCGCTCGTCGGTCACCTCTGCTTCGGGGACGTTTTCGCCCGGTGCTTGCTCGAACTCACCGCTCGGGTCGTCTGCTTCGCCCGTGCCGCCGCCATCACACGCTCCGAGGCTCAGCAGCGCGGCACTCAGGAGCGCGATCGCGGCGCGTTTGCGGCTGCGCATCTACAGCCCCGGCTTCGGCTCGTCGGGTGGGACCGGCGGTGTTTCCGGCTCGGGCGGTCTCTCGAGATCGATCATGGCTCCTCCTAGCGGTGGACTAAGAGGGCCGTACCCGAGCCGGCACGTCGGGAAACGACGACCGATTACTTGGTCTTCTTGGCCTTCTTTGCCGCCCGCTTCTCTTTGAGGTTCTTCTTCGGCTCTTTCTTTTCGGACTTGCCGCCCTTGTCCTTCGAGGCCATAGCGAGCTCCTTTTGTCGGGGTCTACCCCAGCATCTTGGCTGTAGCGGGACGCAAAGCCAAGTCGGAAGCCCCAAATACACGCGGTAGGCATCTGACTACGCTGGGTAAGAAGCGTGGATGGATCTCAGACGCCTGACTCGCTGGGCGGCACGGCGGCACGAGGACGGCCTGCTCGCGCGCTTCGATCGGCTCGCGGATTCCGGGCTGCTGTGGGCCGGCGCGGCATTCCTTCTGTGGAGTACGCAAACGCGGTCGGGGCGCCGAGCCGGATTGCGCGGGCTCTTCAATGCCGCGCTCGCGTGGATCGCTTCGACCCTTCTAGCCAGATGGACGTCTTTCGATCAGCGGGCGGAGGCAACAGCGGCCGCGTTCGCAACGGGTGCAGCTCTCGAGTCACCCGTTGCGGGCGCGCCCGCTGCTGTCGCGACTGCGATCACGCTCAGACACCGGCGCCCCGAAGGACTCGCCGCGGCGCTGGGGGGCGCCGGCATCTCGTTTGCGTCGAGTCGGATCTGGCGCGTTCCTCCTAGCGATCGGTCGGACGCGCCGACGGTGTTCCTTCCCGATCACGCCGAGCCGAGCCCGGACGGCAACGGCCTCTTCATCGCGGTGAACACGGCGTCGGGCAATGGTGACGACACGGGCGTCGAGGAGCTCAGAGATTCGTTACCCCAGGCGAAGATCGACGAGGTCGAGATCGTCGACGGGACCGAGCTACGGAGATCGCTGGACGAAGCTGCCGAGCATGCGATCGCACTCGGCATCTCGGGAGGAGACGGCTCCGTCAACACCGCCGCGCAAGTCGCGATCGAGCACGAGAAACCACTGGCGGTGTTTCCGTCCGGGACGCTCAATCACCTCACCGGCGCGCTCGGGATCGACTGCAGCGATGAAGCGATCGCTGCGGTGAAAGACGGCCACGCCGTGGCTATCGACGTTGCCACTATCGACAACCACGTCTTCGTCAACACCGCGAGCTTCGGTTCGTACGTCGAGCTGGTCGACATGCGCGAGAAGCTCGAGAAACGGCTCGGAAAATGGCCCGCCGTCGTCGTCGCTCTGGTTCGGGTGCTTCGGAAGTCGCGTCCGGTTCGCGTGGAGATCGAGGGCCGCGAGATGAACCTCTGGATGGCATTCATCGGTAATTGCAGGTACTCGCCGAGCGGATTCGCGCCGTCGTGGCGGAAGCGACTCGATGACGAGCAGATCGATTTTCGCTACGTCGATGCAGGGGCGCGCTTCGCACGTCTTCGTCTCGTCGCTGCCGTCCTCACCGGCAGACTCGGCCGGTGCAAGGTCTACAAGCAGATGGTCGTCAAGGAGTTGAAGATCAGATCACTCGACGGGCCGCTCCGGCTCGCGCGTGACGGCGAGACGTTCGAGGCAAGCTCGGAAGACGTGATCGTCCGCAAGCTTCCGACGAGACTCGCGGTCTATTGCCCCCACGAGAAGATCGCGTGAGCACGGCCGCTCTCAGCCAGCAGAGATTGCGTAATCCGGCGATGAAGAAGGTCTTGCTGGGTCTGGCCGCGCTGCGCACCGTCGTCGCGGTCGCCGCGATCCCTCTCGCACCCTTCCTTTACGAAGAGCATTTCGTCGTGCTCGTTCTACTGCGGCCGACGAAAGAGGTGTTCCTGGCGGGTGGGTTCCTCGCGCGCCAGGGCGATGTGAGTCTCGCGCTGCTGGTGCTGGCAGCCATCCCGCTCAGCATCTTCGGCGTGTGGCTCTTCTATCTGCTCGGCAGGTCGTTCTCTAAGGAGATCCACGCGGACAAGATGCCGGGCTTCGCAGCACGGATCCTCACGCCGGAACGGATCAAGACGTTCGAGCGCTCGCTCGACAAGAAGGGACCGAAGCTCATCTTCCTAGGGCGTCTCGCCGTCCTCAGCTCTGCGACCGTCGCGGCCGCCGCGGGTGCGGCGAAGCTCGAGCCGAAGAAGTTCTTCCCCTACGACGTGGCGGGCGGGATCCTGTCGATCGCGTACACGGTGGCGGCCGGGTGGTTCCTGGGGGAGGCTTACGAGAAAGCCGGCCCGTGGATCACGGTCGCAGGTGTCGTGGCGTTGGTCGGCTTCGCGTTCATCCTCGGTAGGAGCTTGCAGAAAGACTGATGAAGAGAGGTCTTCCGGAGTGGGCGCAGCGCCGGCTCGATCCGACGCAGCGCTACGGGCTGCGCCTCACGCTCTTTGGTCTCGCCGCGGTGCTCGTCGCGGTCCCGTTCTCGTTCCTGCTGTTACAGGTGCTCGGTACCGGTCCGGTCACCGAAGTCGATCGCGACGTCGCGCAAGCCGTCTACGACGTCACCCACGACTCGCAGATCCTGATCGCGATCTCCCGCGTGCTGAGCTTCCTCGGAGTGCCGCCGTGGTTCTACCTGACGATCGGTGCCAGCGCGCTGTGGTTCTACAAGAGGGGGTTCTGGCGCGTGTCGTTGTTCCTCGTCGCGACCCCTCTGATCGGAGGAACGATCAGCTCTGCGGTCAAGATCCTCGTGGATCGGCCGCGTCCCTTCTTCGACGAGCCGATCGCGGAGGCGCTCGGAAAGAGTTTCCCTTCGGGCCACGCGATGTCGGCGACCGTTGGTTACGGCACGATGCTGCTCGCGTTCTTGCCGTTCATCCCACGGAGGTGGCGGACGCGAGCGATCGTCGGTTACGTCGTGCTCGTGCTTCTCATCGCGGCGTCGCGACTCGGGCTCGGCGTGCACTACCTGAGCGACGTCATCGGCGGCATCATCCTCGGAGCCGCGTGGCTGGCCGTCTCGGTCGCGATCTTCCGCGTGTGGCGGATCGAGCAGCGCAAACCGACGGTCGATCTCGTTGAGGGGGCCGAGCCCGAGGTCGCGCGAAACGCGTCGTGACGCGCTGGCTCGTCGACGCGATGAACGTGATCGGGTCGCGCCCCGACAAATGGTGGAACGACCCGAAGAAGGCGATGAGGGAGTTCGCCGTGACGCTGGATGACTTCGCCACCAGGACCGGAGACGAGGTGACGGTGGTCTTCGACACCGACCCCGGCCCCCTCGAAGGCATCCACACGATCGAGCCCGTCATCGCGCGGCGGCGGGGGCGCAACGCGGCCGATCACGAGATCGAGCAGATCGTCGCGGCCGACGACGAGCCCGGGAGCCTCAGGGTCGTCACGTCGGACCGGCGCCTCGTGGAGAAGGTCACCGAGCTGGGAGCCAAGGTGACCAGCTCGGGCCGCTTCCGGAACCAGCTCGACGCCTAGGACGGCCCGGCCCGAACGCGCTCCGTAGCAGGAAGGAAGCGCTTCGTGGCGAACCGCGGCGGTACGAGACGTTCTCGGGAGGCGCCACCTGTGAAGAAGGCTCTTGCTCTGTCGAGCGGATTGATCGCGGCCGTCCTGGTCACGGGTTCCGCCGCGGCTTCTGGGCCTCTCCCGCGCGTCGAACTCGGCCCCGCCAACCTCATCACGATCGACGACGGGATAACGAAGTCGAACAACGTCCGGCTCCGCGCGCACTTCCCGTTCAAGAACGGCACCGACATCGACTTCGCCAACGGTTTCGTGTACGCGTCGGAACAGGGCGACAACGGCGGCGTGCACATCATCGACGTCACCGGGCACGACCCGAAGCGGGTCGGCTTCGTGCGTTGTCCCGGGTTCCAGGACGACGTTGCGGTCGTGAAACCCGGTTTGATCGCGATCGGCTTCATCGAGGGGGAGTGCGGGCGCGGCCTCGGCGGTGGGATGCGCCTGGTCGATGTGAGGGATCCCAAGCGTCCGGTCTATCTCGGCGGAGTCGGCATCCCCAACGGCGCACACACGCTGACCACGTTCCCGGGTGAAGACCTCGTCTATCTGTCTCCGGGTGGGTTCGGCGAGAACGGTGGCGAGCAGTTCGTCGTCGACGTCTCGAAACCTCGCCGGCCGAAGATCGTCCACCGCTTCACGCCGAACCCGTTGGGCTGTCACGACGTTTCGTTCCACGTCGGGCGTGACCTCGGGTTCTGCCCCGGCCAGCTCGGAACGGAGATCTGGGACGTCACCAACCCCGCGAAGCCGAAGGCGATCGGGCACGTCCCGCCCGCGATGGAGTTCGCACATTCCGCGATCGCGAGCCCCGACGGCAAGCTGCTCGTCGTCTCCGACGAGAGCTACGTCGCGCACGACTGCAGGACCCAGCGTTCACCGCTCGGCGCGCTCAGCGCGTGGGATATCAGCGACCCGTCGCGGCCGATCTTCAAGGGGAGCATCTCGTCACCTCGCGGCGAGTCGCCGATCGGCAATCTCGCGATCGGCATCTGCGGCGCGCACAACTTCAACTTCGTCGAGAACTCGCGCAAGGTCGTGTCGTCCTGGTACACCGGCGGGACGAGTGTCATCGACTTCGCCGACCCGACTGCTCCGAAGGAGATCGCGTACTACCGCGCGGATGACTCCGATACGTGGTCGAGCTACTTCTACAGGGGATACGTGATCGTCAACGATCAGAACCGTGGTCTCGAGCTGATGACGGTCGACGATCTTCCTCAACCATCACCACCGCCGCCTCCCCCGAGCGATCCCGAAGATCCGAAAGACCCGAAAGAGCCGAAGCCGCCAGAGCCGAAGTGTCGTCTCCTCACCGATGACGAGAAGGCGTTCGCGAGGAAGGTCAACGACGCCCGCAGACGCCACGACGTGAGGAAGCTCTCTCTGGACCATGAGCTGTCTCTGGTAGCGCAGGCGCACTCCAGCAATATGCGGCGCGAGCAGAAGCTCCGGCACTCGAACGAGAAATGGCTTCGTGAGCGGGTGACGAGGTGGGAGATCCTCGGCGAGAACGTGGGCCGCGGCCACAGCATCCACACGCTCCATCGATCGTTCATGGAGTCAGAACCCCATCGCAAGAACGTGACCTACAAGGAGTTCCGTTACGTCGGTGTAGGCATCGCCGAAGACGGCGACCAGATCTGGATCACGGTGCTGTTCGAGGCCTACGACGATCCCGGCACGACGATGGAGATGCC